>NZ_JADFCM010000012.1 GCF_015234585.1 Pseudalkalibacillus hwajinpoensis | reverse complement strand
GGCTTTCGACGGACAAGATTCTCACTTGTCTTTCGCTACTCATACCGGCATTCTCACTTCTAAGCGCTCCACCAGTCCTTTCGGTCTGACTTCACAGCCCTTAGAACGCTCTCCTACCATTGTCGTAAGACAATCCACAGCTTCGGTGATACGTTTAGCCCCGGTACATTTTCGGCGCAGCGTCACTCGACCAGTGAGCTATTACGCACTCTTTAAATGATGGCTGCTTCTAAGCCAACATCCTGGTTGTCTAAGCAACGCCACATCCTTTTCCACTTAACGTATACTTTGGGACCTTAGCTGGTGGTCTGGGCTGTTTCCCTCTCGACTACGGATCTTATCACTCGCAGTCTGACTCCCGCGGATAAATCGTTGGCATTCGGAGTTTGACTGGATTCGGTAATCCGGTAAGGACCCTAGTCCAATCAGTGCTACCTCCAAGATTCTTGCCGCGAGGCTAGCCCTAAAGCTATTTCGGAGAGAACCAGCTATCTCCAGGTTCGATTGGCATTTCACCGCTACCCACACCTCATCCCCGCATTTTTCAACATGCGTGGGTTCGGGCCATTTCAGTGTTACCTGAACTTCACCCTGGACATGGGTAGATCACCTGGTTTCGGGTCTACGACACGTACTATTTCGCCCTATTCAGACTCGCTTTCGCTGCGGCTCCGCCTTCTCAGCTTAACCTTGCACGGGATCGTAACTCGCCGGTTCATTCTACAAAAGGCACGCTGTCACCCATTAACGGGCTCCAACTAGTTGTAGGCACACGGTTTCAGGTTCTTTTTCACTCCCCTTCCGGGGTGCTTTTCACCTTTCCCTCACGGTACTGGTTTCACTATCGGTCACTAGAGAGTATTTAGCCTTGGGAGATGGTCCTCCCGGATTCCGACGGGGTTTCACGTGTCCCGCCGTACTCAGGATCCGTCTCGGAGGGCATCGGATTTTGACTACAGGATTGTTACTTCTCTGATGGACCTTTCCAGGTCGCTTCGTCTATCCGTGCCTTTGTAACTCCAAAGAGACGTCCTACAACCCCAGAGGGCAAGCCCTCTGGTTTGGGCTGATTCCCGTTTGCTCGCCGCTACTCAGGAAATCGCGTTTGCTTTCTCTTCCTCCGGGTAATGAGATGTTTCAGTTCCCCGGGTCTGCCTTCCATTCCCTATGTATTCAGAAATGGATACCATCCTATTAAAGATGGTGGGTTCCCCCATTCGGAAATCTCCGGATCAAAGCGTACTTACAGCTCCCCGAAGCATATCGGTGTTCGTCCCGTCCTTCTTAGGCTTCTAGTGCCAAGGCATCCACCGTGCGCCCTTAGTAGCTTAACCTTCGATTTGTTAGGCATTACTGCATCACGCATCAGTTATTACTAAGTTATTGCATAAAAAATAATTATTGGATGTCGTTGTTTGTGCTATCTAGTTTTCAAGGAACAAGGCTACTACTTGAATCCGCCTAAGCTTCATCACTTCACCTATTTTGAAAGAATAAATCATTCTTTTCAAAACTAACGAAACGCTCATGTAAGGTTGGTAACGTAAGTTACCTTCGTAATTCTCCATAGAAAGGAGGTGATCCAGCCGCACCTTCCGATACGGCTACCTTGTTACGACTTCACCCCAATCATTTGTCCCACCTTCGGCGGCTGGCTCCATAAAGGTTACCCCACCGACTTCGGGTGTTACAAACTCTCGTGGTGTGACGGGCGGTGTGTACAAGGCCCGGGAACGTATTCACCGCGGCATGCTGATCCGCGATTACTAGCAATTCCGGCTTCATGCAGGCGAGTTGCAGCCTGCAATCCGAACTGAGAACGGCTTTATGGGATTCGCTTCACCTCGCGGTGTTGCTGCCCTTTGTACCGTCCATTGTAGCACGTGTGTAGCCCAGGTCATAAGGGGCATGATGATTTGACGTCATCCCCACCTTCCTCCGGTTTGTCACCGGCAGTCACCTTAGAGTGCCCAACTAAATGCTGGCAACTAAGATCAAGGGTTGCGCTCGTTGCGGGACTTAACCCAACATCTCACGACACGAGCTGACGACAACCATGCACCACCTGTCACTCTGTCCCCCGAAGGGGAACGTCCTGTCTCCAGGATTGTCAGAGGATGTCAAGACCTGGTAAGGTTCTTCGCGTTGCTTCGAATTAAACCACATGCTCCACTGCTTGTGCGGGCCCCCGTCAATTCCTTTGAGTTTCAACCTTGCGGTCGTACTCCCCAGGCGGAGTGCTTAATGTGTTAACTTCAGCACTGAGGGTGGAACCCCCCAACACCTAGCACTCATCGTTTACGGCGTGGACTACCAGGGTATCTAATCCTGTTTGCTCCCCACGCTTTCGCGCCTCAGCGTCAGTTACAGACCAGAGAGCCGCCTTCGCCACTGGTGTTCCTCCACATATCTACGCATTTCACCGCTACACGTGGAATTCCACTCTCCTCTTCTGCACTCAAGTCCTCCAGTTTCCAATGACCCTCCACGGTTGAGCCGTGGGCTTTCACATCAGACTTAAAAGACCGCCTGCGCGCGCTTTACGCCCAATAATTCCGGACAACGCTTGCCACCTACGTATTACCGCGGCTGCTGGCACGTAGTTAGCCGTGGCTTTCTGGTTAGGTACCGTCAAGGTACCGCCCTATTCGAACGGTACTTGTTCTTCCCTAACAACAGAGCTTTACGACCCGAAGGCCTTCGTCACTCACGCGGCGTTGCTCCGTCAGACTTTCGTCCATTGCGGAAGATTCCCTACTGCTGCCTCCCGTAGGAGTCTGGGCCGTGTCTCAGTCCCAGTGTGGCCGATCACCCTCTCAGGTCGGCTACGCATCGTCGCCTTGGTAAGCCATTACCTTACCAACTAGCTAATGCGCCGCGGGCCCATCCTGCAGCGTTAGCTCGAAAGCCAACTTTCAACATTGCACCATGCGGTGCGATGTATTACCCGGTATTAGCTCCGGTTTCCCGGAGTTATCCCAGTCTGCAGGGCAGGTTGCCCACGTGTTACTCACCCGTCCGCCGCTAAGATCAGGGAGCAAGCTCCCATCTCTTCGCTCGACTTGCATGTATTAGGCACGCCGCCAGCGTTCGTCCTGAGCCAGGATCAAACTCTCCGATAGAAAGCTTAATCTAGCTTTAAAACAATGTTTTGTTTCCGTAGAAACAACTACTTACATGGCGTTTCGTTCAGTTTTCAAAGATCAATTTTTCTTCCAATGTCGTTTTCAGCGACCAAACAATCATATCATGATTCGTTTGTCAGTGTCAACAACTTTTTTAAAATTAATTGGTGGAGCCTAGCGGGATCGAACCGCTGACCTCCTGCGTGCAAGGCAGGCGCTCTCCCAGCTGAGCTAAGGCCCCGTTGGTATGAATGGTCGGGAAGACAGGATTTGAACCTGCGACCCCTTGGTCCCAAACCAAGTGCTCTACCAAGCTGAGCTACTTCCCGTAAAAAGAAGAAAAACAACAAAATAATGGTGCGCCCGAGAGAAGTCGAATCCCTAACCTTCTGATCCGTAGTCAGACGCTCTATCCAATTGAGCTACGGGCGCAAAATCTAATTTAGTTAATGGAGCGGAAGACGGGATTCGAACCCGCGACCCCCACCTTGGCAAGGTGATGTTCTACCACTGAACTACTTCCGCGCAATTGGTGCGGGTGAAGGGACTTGAACCCCCACGTCGTAAGACACTAGATCCTAAGTCTAGCGCGTCTGCCAATTCCGCCACACCCGCAAATGCATGGTGAGCCATGAAGGACTCGAACCTTCGACCCTCTGATTAAAAGTCAGATGCTCTACCAACTGAGCTAATGGCTCTTTTCGATAAGAAAAGCTGGTGCCGGCCAGAGGACTTGAACCCCCAACCTACTGATTACAAGTCAGTTGCTCTACCAATTGAGCTAGACCGGCGATATATGTACCCTTTCGGGTTATAAGAAAATATGGTGGAGGATGACGGGCTCGAACCGCCGACCCTCTGCTTGTAAGGCAGATGCTCTCCCAGCTGAGCTAATCCTCCACTATATAAGCCTAGCGACGTCCTACTCTTGCAGGGGGAGATCCCCCAACTACCATCGGCGCTGAAGAGCTTAACTTCCGTGTTCGGCATGGGAACGGGTGTGACCTCTTCGCCATCATCACTAGACTAACAGGATGTTAGCCGTTCGGTGTTCACCACAGGACGTGGTGACACTTAATCGAACTTCCTTATTTCAGGTGTTCCCTGAAAACTAGATAGCACGCACAACTTTCCAATATTTTAGGTTAAGCCCTCGATCGATTAGTATTCGTCAGCTCCACGTGTTGCCACGCTTCCACCCCGAACCTATCTACCTCATCATCTCTAAGGGATCTTACCAGCTTAATGCTGTGGGAAATCTCATCTCGAGGGGGGCTTCATGCTTAGATGCTTTCAGCACTTATCCCTTCCACACGTAGCTACCCAGCTATGCTCCTGGCGGAACAACTGGTACACCAGCGGTGTGTCCATCCCGGTCCTCTCGTACTAAGGACAGCTCCTCTCAAATTTCCTGCGCCCGCGACGGATAGGGACCGAACTGTCTCACGACGTTCTGAACCCAGCTCGCGTACCGCTTTAATGGGCGAACAGCCCAACCCTTGGGACCTACTTCAGCCCCAGGATGCGATGAGCCGACATCGAGGTGCCAAACCTCCCCGTCGATGTGGACTCTTGGGGGAGATAAGCCTGTTATCCCCAGGGTAGCTTTTATCCGTTGAGCGATGGCCCTTCCATGCGGAACCACCGGATCACTAAGCCCGACTTTCGTCCCTGCTCGACTTGTAGGTCTCGCAGTCAAGCTCCCTTGTGCCTTTACACTCTGCGAATGATTTCCAACCATTCTGAGGGAACCTTTGGGCGCCTCCGTTACACTTTAGGAGGCGACCGCCCCAGTCAAACTGCCCACCTGACACTGTCTCCGCACCGGATCACGGTGCTGGGTTAGAATGTCAGTACAGCCAGGGTAGTATCCCACCGACGCCTCCATCGAACCTGGCGGTCCGACTTCTATGGCTCCTACCTATCCTGTACAAGCTGTACCAAAATCCAATATCAGGCTACAGTAAAGCTCCATGGGGTCTTTCCGTCCTGTCGCGGGTAACCTGCATCTTCACAGGTACTATAATTTCACCGGGTCTCTCGTTGAGACAGTATCCAAGTCGTTGCACCTTTCGTGCGGGTCGGAACTTACCCGACAAGGAATTTCGCTACCTTAGGACCGTTATAGTTACGGCCGCCGTTTACTGGGGCTTCGATTCAGAGCTTCTCCCGTAAGGGATAACCCCTCCTCTTAACCTTCCAGCACCGGGCAGGTGTCAGCCCCTATACTTCGCCTTACGGCTTTGCAGAGACCTGTGTTTTTGCTAAACAGTCGCTTGGATCTTTTCACTGCGGCTCCCCTGGGCTATAAACCCGAGGAAGCACCCCTTCTCCCGAAGTTACGGGGTCATTTTGCCGAGTTCCTTAACGAGAGTTCTCCCGATCGTCTTAGGATTCTCTCCTCGCCTACCTGTGTCGGTTTGCGGTACGGGCACCTTTTTCCTCACTAGAGGCTTTTCTTGGCAGCGTAGAATCAAGGACTTCGGTACTAAATTTCCCTCGCCATCACGACTCAGCCTTCACGGTGAACGGATTTGCCTATTCACCAGCCTAATCGCTTGGACGCGCATTTCCAGCAGCGCGCTCTCCCTATCTTTCTGCGTCCCCCCGTCGTTCAAACGGAAAGGAGGTGGTACAGGAATATCAACCTGTTATCCATCGCCTACGCCTTTCGGCCTCGGCTTAGGTCCCGACTAACCCTGAGCGGACGAGCCTTCCTCAGGAAACCTTGGGCTTTCGACGGACAAGATTCTCACTTGTCTTTCGCTACTCATACCGGCATTCTCACTTCTAAGCGCTCCACCAGTCCTTTCGGTCTGACTTCACAGCCCTTAGAACGCTCTCCTACCATTGTCGTAAGACAATCCACAGCTTCGGTGATACGTTTAGCCCCGGTACATTTTCGGCGCAGCGTCACTCGACCAGTGAGCTATTACGCACTCTTTAAATGATGGCTGCTTCTAAGCCAACATCCTGGTTGTCTAAGCAACGCCACATCCTTTTCCACTTAACGTATACTTTGGGACCTTAGCTGGTGGTCTGGGCTGTTTCCCTCTCGACTACGGATCTTATCACTCGCAGTCTGACTCCCGCGGATAAATCGTTGGCATTCGGAGTTTGACTGGATTCGGTAATCCGGTAAGGACCCCTAGTCCAATCAGTGCTCTACCTCCAAGATTCTTGCCGCGAGGCTAGCCCTAAAGCTATTTCGGAGAGAACCAGCTATCTCCAGGTTCGATTGGCATTTCACCGCTACCCACACCTCATCCCCGCATTTTTCAACATGCGTGGGTTCGGGCCTCCATTCAGTGTTACCTGAACTTCACCCTGGACATGGGTAGATCACCTGGTTTCGGGTCTACGACCACGTACTATTTCGCCCTATTCAGACTCGCTTTCGCTGCGGCTCCGCCTTCTCAGCTTAACCTTGCACGGGATCGTAACTCGCCGGTTCATTCTACAAAAGGCACGCTGTCACCCATTAACGGGCTCCAACTAGTTGTAGGCACACGGTTTCAGGTTCTTTTTCACTCCCCTTCCGGGGTGCTTTTCACCTTTCCCTCACGGTACTGGTTCACTATCGGTCACTAGAGAGTATTTAGCCTTGGGAGATGGTCCTCCCGGATTCCGACGGGGTTTCACGTGTCCCGCCGTACTCAGGATCCGTCTCGGAGGGCATCGGATTTTGACTACAGGATTGTTACCTTCTCTGATGGACCTTTCCAGGTCGCTTCGTCTATCCGTGCCTTTGTAACTCCAAAGAGACGTCCTACAACCCCAGAGGGCAAGCCCTCTGGTTTGGGCTGATTCCGTTTCGCTCGCCGCTACTCAGGAAATCGCGTTTGCTTTCTCTTCCTCCGGGTAATGAGATGTTTCAGTTCCCCGGGTCTGCCTTCCATTCCCTATGTATTCAGAAATGGATACCATCCTATTAAAGATGGTGGGTTCCCCCATTCGGAAATCTCCGGATCAAAGCGTACTTACAGCTCCCCGAAGCATATCGGTGTTCGTCCCGTCCTTCTTAGGCTTCTAGTGCCAAGGCATCCACCGTGCGCCCTTAGTAGCTTAACCTTCGATTTGTTAGGCATTACTGCCATAACGCATCAGTTATTACTAAGTTATTGCATAAAAATAATTATTGGATGTCGTTGTTTGTGCTATCTAGTTTTCAAGGAACAAGGCTACTACTTGAATCCACTTTTATGCTGCCTTGCACCGAGGAAGCCAACATCGTTAGCGTTACTCGAAGACGCAGGTGCATATTTGTTTCATTTCATTATAGTAGATGTGTTGGTGGAGCCTAGCGGGATCGAACCGCTGACCTCCTGCGTGCAAGGCAGGCGCTCTCCCAGCTGAGCTAAGGCCCCAAATGATCCAAATGGCATTCAACCAAGAGGAATAAATCGAATCAACAAAACTTTTATGGTGGGCCTGAGTGGACTCGAACCACCGACCTCACGCTTATCAGGCGTGCGCTCTAACCAGCTGAGCTACAGGCCCATAAAGGCTTGTTAACTACATTTAATTGAAAGAATAAATCATTCTTTCAAAACTAAACGAAACGCTCATGTAAGGTTGGTAACGTAAGTTACCTTCGTAATTCTCCATAGAAAGGAGGTGATCCAGCCGCACCTTCCGATACGGCTACCTTGTTACGACTTCACCCCAATCATTTGTCCCACCTTCGGCGGCTGGCTCCATAAAGGTTACCCCACCGACTTCGGGTGTTACAAACTCTCGTGGTGTGACGCGG
>NZ_JADFCM010000011.1:0-85000 GCF_015234585.1 Pseudalkalibacillus hwajinpoensis | reverse complement strand
TGTTAGAAGCATTACAAGACGATCAATTCCAATACCTAAACCACCGGTTGGTGGTAAACCGTACTCAAGAGCTTCGATAAAGTCATGGTCCATCATGTGGGCCTCGTCATTACCTTGCTCTCTCTCCACAAGCTGCGCTTCAAACCGTTCTCTTTGATCAATTGGATCATTAAGCTCAGTAAATGCGTTGGCGTGTTCACGAGCTACGATAAACAACTCAAAACGATCTGTGAAACGGCCATCTTCAGGATTTTTCTTAGCTAGAGGCGAAATAGCCACCGGATGTCCATATACAAAAGTAGGTTGAATGAGCGTTTCTTCAACTTTCTGTTCAAAGAATTCATTTACGACATGTCCGAATTCCATTGTCTCTTTGATTTCGATGCCATGTTCCTTAGCGATACTGCGCGCTTCTTCATCCGTCATCTCTTTCCAGAAGTCGACACCTGTTGCTTCTTTAACAGCATCAACCATATGCACTCTTTTCCACTCTGGTTCGAGGTTAATCTCATAATCACCGTACTGAATCATTGTAGAGCCTGTTACCTCTTTAGCGATGTGAGCAACCATTTGCTCTGTTAAGGACATGACGTCTTTATAATCCGCATAGGCTTCGTATAACTCAAGCATTGTGAATTCAGGATTGTGTCGTGTAGAAACACCTTCATTTCGGAAAACTCTTCCGATTTCATATACACGCTCCATGCCACCTACAATCAATCGCTTTAGATGTAGTTCAATGGCAATACGCATATAAAGCTCCATATCAAGAGCGTTGTGGTGTGTAACGAAAGGACGCGCTGATGCGCCGCCAGGAATAGAGTGCATCATTGGTGTTTCAACTTCTAGGAAACCCTGGTCATCAAGATAACGTCTCATCGATTGGATGATGCGACTTCTTGCAATGAACGTTTCTTTAGAGTCAGGACTCATTATTAAATCAAGATAACGCTGACGGTAGCGTTGTTCTACATCTTTCAAACCATGGAATTTGTCTGGCAATGGACGTAGAGATTTTGAAAGCAAATGAAGGTCACTCACTTTAACAGAGAGTTCTCCGACTTTTGTTTTGAACGCTTCACCACTTACACCAATGATATCTCCAATATCCATTGAATCAAAAAGATCATACTGCTCATCTCCAACAGTGTCTTTACGAACATAAAGCTGAATTTGACCAGTTAAATCTTGAATATGCGCGAATCCTGCTTTTCCTTTTCCGCGTTTAGTCATAATTCTTCCAGCTAAGGAAACTGCCTTGCTTTGTTCAGCTAATTCTTCCTTTGAAAAAGAATCGAACTCTTCTAGCATTTTGCTAGCTGAGTGAGAACGATCAAACCGATGTCCGAATGGATCAATATTATTCTCTTTCAGAACGTCAAGCTTTTCTCTTCTTACTTTAAGAAGGTCATTCAGTTCAAGCTCCTGACTCATCTTTATCACTCCTGTCAAATCTATGTTTATCCCGCTATAACTTTATCGGAAAGCATCATGAATAGCAAGCATTCACTTATATAAAACTTATGACAAACGCCCCGGGTGTATCATGGCAAAGACGAAGAGCTAGTTAGAAAGTCAAACTGCCTGTCTAGATTCAAGCTCTGCAATAAACCCGCATAGTAATTCAGCATGACCATCTCTCGTAGTCGTTACATTGATTTGGTAAAGAACCTTACCGTTACCGCGAAGTTCTATTGAGTATTATTCAACATGTTTACCTATTTCGTGAACGGAGACTTTTTCTCCTTTAAGCTCTATAAGACGATCAAGATGAAGCATTGCTACATCAATCTTCTCTTTAGCCATAGGATACCCAGAATCTTTCCGGTTTCAAGGTATTGAACCGTGCGATAAAGCAACATCACCAATCGTTAACACGCTTCACTTCATTTTTCAGTTGTGTTCTAAAGGAAAAAGTTCCTCAAGCGGAACTCTGAGCTGCTTAGCTACTAGCTGCATAAAACCATTTGTAGGTCTTCGGTTCCCTCGCTCGATCTCTCCTAGTACAGATACCGAAACACCGAGTTCCTTCGCAAGCTGTTCCTGAGTATAACCTTTCAACTTTCGAAAAGCGCGAATACGTCTTCCGTAGATCTCCGCTTCCATAGACGTACACCTTCTTTATCTTCTATATGATTAAAATAGGAATCAATTCTCTTATTGGTAGTTGGAATAATAATATCAGGACTCAATTCGTGAAGAGGTATAACCACAAATCCTCTTTGAATGAGACGAGGATGAGGAATGACCAGACCTTCTGCTACAATATTCTCATGATTATAGAGCAAAATGTCAAGGTCTATTGTTCTTGGGCCCCATCGAATGTCGCGCTCTCTACCTAGAGACTGCTCAATCCCTTGAAGAATTTCGAGCAGCTGAAATGCATTCAACTCTGTTTCTAGCAAAGCCACCATGTTAAGAAAAGCACCCTGCTCTGTTACACCTACAGGAGCGGTTTCATATAACGAGGATGTAGATGTGATCTCTACACCTGGGTACTCTTGAAGTCTTAATAAAGATGTTTTGATGTAGTTTTCTCGATCCCCTACATTGGATCCAATACCAACATATACACTATTCATTACGTTCCCTCTTCATCTCGATTGCAACAGAATCATATTGACCATCGATTGGGGGATCCGGTTTAGTCACTTTCACCGTACAAGCATCGACAATCTCAAATTCTTGAAACATCTTTTTTGTTATTTCCTCAGCAACAGTTTCAACTAGCTTTCTTGGCGTGCCTTCAACAATTGATTTGATTGAATTATACGCGTCTGCATAATTCACAGTGTAATTTAAATCATCAGAGTTACTAGCCTTGGATAGATCTGTTTCGAGGGCCAAATCAACATAGAAACGCTGACCAAGCTTATTTTCTTCAGGAAAAACGCCGTGATAACCGTAAAATTTCATTCCGTTTAGATAGATCTTATCCATATCATTCACTCTCCTGTTGTTTAATTAAGCTGTGGTTTAAGCATAGCATCCATCATACGAGCCATACGTACCATTGGTTTTACATCATGAACTCTGATAATTTGAGCGCCTCTTTCAATCCCGAGACAAACTGTCGCTCCAGTACCTTCTACCCGATCATTCGGCGGCGTATTTAATGTTCTAGCAACAATCGATTTTCTTGATGTACCAAGCAAAACAGGATATCCAAGAGAAGAAAATTCATCGAGTCTCCTCATAACTTCAAGGTTTTGCTCATGAGTTTTCGCAAAACCAATTCCAGGATCGAGAATGATATTTTCAGTCCTTACACCTGCAGAACGAGCAATCTCAATACTTTCTTCAATGTCAGACTTTATATCAAGCATGATATCAGCATAATTCGTGTCGTACCGATTATGCATAAGAATAATTGGTACATTATGTTCCGCTGCCACCCTGGCCATATCAGGATCAGCCTTAGCTCCCCACACATCGTTAATAATATCCGCTCCTGCTAATATTGCTTGATTAGCCACTTCCGCTTTATAAGTATCAATAGAAATAGGAACGTCAACAGTATGACGCACAGCTTTGATAATTGGAATTACACGGTTCAACTCCTCATCCATCGGAACTATTGTAGCCCCAGGACGGGTAGATTCCCCGCCAATGTCAATTAGGTCCGCTCCATCCTCAACAAGTTGGAGAGCATGCGCTACTGCTTGTGCTGTAGTGTTATATTCTCCACCATCAGAAAAGGAATCAGGGGTTGCATTCAGAATACCCATAACCCAAGTTTTTTTATTCCAGTCAATCAATCTATCCTGCCATTTCATCATCATTGGATGTTTTTTATAATTATCTATTACCGTCGCCAAACGGCTCACTCCTTTTCGTACATATGTTCTTAGTTAGCATTCATTTCGACTCATTAACGAAGTGCGGTGTTGTTCATATTGAAGGATGAGCTCATTTGTCGCATGACCCTCAAGTCCCGGTAAAGATTTGTGCTCAATCTTAGATAATGGCACGATCTCTTGGATAGAATTTGTAACAAACACTTCATCTGCTTCGAGAATTTCCTTTTTCTCGAAGTTACCTTCCCTAACTAAAATCCCTTTTTTTCTTGCCACATCCATCACGTATTGTCTGGTAATGCCATTTAAGATTCCTGTAGTAAGGTCCGGGGTGTAAAGAATGCCGTTTTTAAACCAGAATAAATTTGAAACAATTCCTTCAGCAAGCTTTCCTCTTTGTGAAAGAAAAATCCCTTCCACTGAAGGATCATTTCCAACTTCTCTTTTCGCAAGAATATTATTTAAATAGTGATGTGATTTAAGTCTTACAGGGCCTTCAGGCGTATTTCGCCTAAGTGAAAGAACCACACCACGTTTTTCTTTTCGCACCGGTTCGCCTATTTCTTTCACATAAATAATCACCGTTGGACTAATGTAGGGTTCCGTCCTAAGACCAATCTCTCCTTCTCCTGCTGAAACATTTAAGCGAACATATGCATCTGTAATGCCATTCACATTAATCGTTCGCCTTATCTCAAGGAGAAGGCCATCTTTTGTATAGGGTAGTGCGATTTGAAGTTCATTTAAGGAATCAAAAAGGCGATTATAGTGATCCTCAAATAAAAAGGGATGTCCATTGTACGTTCGAAACGTCTCAAAAACTCCTACACCATAGAGATAACCGTGATCATAAGCCGGTATTACAGCTGATTTTTCATCGATCAGTTCTCCGTTAACGTTTATAAACATGGCTCTTTTCGATGCTCATCTATAAAGTTCTTAAGCAAAGCTTTCCCTGTGCCAGTCATAATCGATTCAGGATGGAACTGAACCCCTTCAATCGCAAGCTCTTTATGTCGAATTGCCATGATTTCGCCTTCTTGTGTCCATGCGCTGATCTCAAAGCATTCCGGTAATGTCTCTTTTTTTACAATTAATGAATGATACCTCGTTGCAGTAAACGGATTCTCGAGCCCCTTAAAGATTGATCGTCCATCATGATGCATCGGTGATGTTTTCCCATGCATAAGTCGATCGGCTTTAATAACATCTCCACCAAATACCTGCGCAATCGACTGGTGACCAAGACAGACACCGAATATCGGTATGCTACCAGCAAAGTGCTGAATAACAGACATACTAATCCCCGCTTCATCAGGACTACACGGCCCTGGAGAAACCATAATAAATGAGGGACGAAGCTGTTCAATTTCTTTGATGGTTATTTCGTCATTTCTTTTTACTACTAGCTCTTCTCCCATTTCTCCAAGGTATTGCACAAGGTTATACGTAAATGAATCGTAGTTATCAATCATTAAAATCATTTTGTTTCCTCCTCTAAGCTAATCTCTGCTAATCTCTTCACTTAACTCTTTCGCTTTCCATAATGCTCTTGCTTTCTTTAGTGACTCTTTGTACTCCGCTTCGGGGTTCGAGTCAATTACAATTCCAGCACCGGCTTGTACGTGAGCAATATTATCTTTAATGACCATAGTTCGAATAGCAATATTTAATTCCATATCATCATTGAATCCAATCCATCCGATAGATCCAGTGTAAACCCCTCGGCGAACAGGCTCAAGTTCTTCAATAATTTCCATTGTTCGTACCTTAGGAGCTCCCGTAATTGTCCCCCCTGGAAAAGTGGCTTTAATAGCATCAAATGCTGTCGCCTCAGGCGATGAAATACCACGAACGTTTGAAACAATGTGCTGCACATGAGAATATTTTTCGATCACCATAAACTCATCTACTTCTACCGTTCCATAGGTACAAACGCGGCCCAGATCATTTCGCTCAAGATCGACAAGCATCACATGCTCGGCGCGTTCTTTTTCATTCTCAATAAGGGTCCGTGCAAGTTCTTCATCCTCATCGTCATTCTTTCCCCGTGATCTCGTCCCCGCAATTGGTCTTGTACTTAATTCTTGTCCCTTTTTCTTAATAAGTAATTCTGGTGAAGCACTCACAAGATCAAATGAGTGAGTATGAATAAAGGACATATACGGAGATGGATTAATCGTTCTTAGCGTCTCGTAAATAGAAATAGGGGCTGTGTGGAGACTTCTTGACTCTCTTAAGGAAAGATTGACCTGAAAAACGTCTCCAGCTGAAATATACTCCTGTACTTTTCGAACGGCAATCGAGAATGACTCTTGACTCATTGAAAAGGTCTGTGTTGTTGCTTTTGAATAAGAATCAGACACAGAAGAACTTGCTTCACTTTGTTGTACCCACTTCTCCTTATACGCTTCGAGACGCCGCTTACCTTCTTCTTTATTTCCCTCTTCAACTTGCGCAATAAACCATAGTGTTTGCGTAGTGTGATCATATACGCCAACATCTTCATACACAACAAAGAAAAGTTCAGGAAGCTCCAGGTCATCTGATGCTATATCAGGAAGTTTTTCAATTTGACGCGCAATATCATAGCTCAGAAACCCCATTGCCCCACCCTGAAAGTCAGGTAAGCGTTCATCCATGATCGACACATTCCGATCCATCCAGTGTTGCATCAACTCAAGTAAATTACCCTCTAACGTTTTCGGTTCTTTTCCTACTTCATCAATCGTAAGAAAAGTGCCGTGTCCATACAGGCTCGCAATAGGCTTAATACCAAACATGCTATATCGACCACCACGTGTACTATCCAATAAAATATGTTCATCGCGGCCTTCAATAAAAGATTTATACCCTGAAAACCACTCATCCGCACTTAATTTGAGAGTTTCAAAAATTGAAAACCGTGTTGTTTTCTCTAGTTGTTCCGGCAAATTTTTCACACCCTATCAAAAGCTAAGCGTACGCCCTGTTTATGCCTCTATTCTACATGAAGTCTTTCGTTGCTTCATCCTTTTTATATTCCCCAAACTCTTCCGAACACCCATTTAGAAAAACTTCCCTTTTTTTCTTTTCGTTTAGCTTTTCGTTGTTTCTAATAAAAAATTTGATAGACTGTCTAATTTAATTAGCTGTTATTTAGGATAGTAAAGAATCAATACTTCAAAAAACTAAAAAGAAAAACAGCCCGTTAAGGACTGTTTTTAGAGTTGCTTAATCTTCATCAAATTGAAAAAGAGGTGTGCTGAGGTAACGTTCCCCATTACTTGGAATCACAGCAAGCACTTTCTTTCCCTTACCCAGTTTCTTTGCTACCTCAAGCGCTGCATAAATCGCCGCGCCTGAAGAAATGCCTCCAAGAATACCTTCTTCTCGCGCAGCTTTTCTAGCCCATTCAAAAGCCTGATCATTTTGAACCTGAACGACTTCATCATAAACATCCGTATTCAAAACTGCCGGTACAAAACCTGCACCGATCCCCTGAATTTTATGTGGGCCAGGCTTGCCACCGGATAGAATAGGTGAATCTGTTGGTTCAACCGCGTATAGCTTGATTGAAGGGAAATGCTTCTTTAACACTTCTCCTGCTCCAGTAATCGTACCACCAGTTCCAATACCTGCCACAAATCCGTCAAGCTGGTCCATCTGATCTACAATTTCTTGACCAGTCGTACGACGGTGCACTTCCGGATTTGCTTCGTTATTAAATTGCTGAGGCATGAAATAACCATGTTCCTTCGCTAGTTCTTCTGATTTACGAATCGCTCCGCCCATACCTTCAGAACCAGGAGTAAGGACAAGCTTTGCTCCATACGCCTTCAGCAGGTTACGACGTTCCATGCTCATAGTATCTGGCATAACAAGAACAGCCTGGTAACCTTTTGCAGCCGCAACCATCGCAAGACCAATACCCGTATTTCCACTTGTTGGTTCTACGAATGTATCACCAGGTTTCAATTCACCTTTTTCTTCAGCTGCTTCGATCATTGCAAGTGCAATACGATCTTTAACGCTGCTTCCAGGGTTCATGAATTCAAGCTTTAAATATACCTCTGCATGTTCCTCGTTAGTGATGCGATTTAGTTTCACAATAGGTGTTTGACCGATTAAGTCAGTAATAGAATTTGCTACCCTCATCATCACGCCTCCTCAAACCCGAGTGTTTTTATAGGAATTCTCTTTCTAAAAGAATATCACCGTAGGTCAAAAGTGTCAATTTGAACCTTTTTAAACTTTGCTCTCAGCGTGTAATTCTTCAAGCTCTTCTTTCGAGAAGTGATAATGTGCATTGCAGAAGTGACAAGTTGTTTCCGCTTCACCGTCTTCTTCAATCATACTGCTGATCTCTTCTTTGCCAAGTCCCATAATGCCATTCGAAAAACGCTCTTTGGAACAACTACATTCAAATTGAACAGGCATATTGTCAATAATTTTAATGTTTTCTTCTCCGAGAAGATCATTCAAAATTTCTTCAGGTGTTTTCCCTGCTTCAATCAATTTAGAGATTGGAGGAATCGCTTCAATACGCTTTTCAATAAAACGGATCGTTTCTTCACCTGCACCAGGAAGTAATTGAATCATAAAACCACCAGCTGCAAGAATCGTATTATCTGGATTAACAAGGACGCCCACTCCAACTGCTGAAGGAACTTGTTCTGAAGTCACAAGATAGTACGTAAAGTCTTCTCCTAATTCACCTGAGACAATCGGAACTTGCCCTGTGAATTTTTCACGCATACCAATATCTTTTACAACGGATAGGAAACCATCTTGTCCAACGGCACGCGCAACGTCCAATTTCCCATTATCATTAAGATCAAAGTGCACATGTGGATTGCTTACGTACCCGCGCGTTTCACCTTTCGCGTTAGCGTCTACCACAACGGCTCCGATAGGACCACCGCCCTCAATCTTCACAGTGATCTTCTCTTCACCTTTTAGTCCTGTTGCTATCATTGTCGAAGCAGTCATAGCACGACCAATTGCAGCAGATGCAGTTGGCCAAGTAGTGTGACGTCGCTGTGCTTCCGCAACCATTTCAGTACTAGATATCGCATAAGCCCTTACATTGCCATCGAACGCAAGTGCTTTTATTAAATAATCATTCATTTGTTTGTAGCTCCTTTCACTAATGGGCCATTGCCCAATTACACGATACAATATTTTTTCAAGAACTTCCATTATGAGAAACTGACATGCACTCGCTTCCGTATCTTTCGTTAAATAAATCTGTGGTCTGCGACTTACCTTTTAAATGCTTTTTTTAACTAAATTTAAATATCATTATGGAAAACGGCTCATTCATCAATAAAACAAGAGATAAAAAGAGTATCTATTTTTATTTTCCCCCAAAACGCAAAATGAAAAACGCACCCCGTTTTATCGGTATGCGTTTAATTCTTCTTTGTTCTTATTATAAATTAAGTGTAATCCCTTTAATGTTAGAAACGGGTCAACCACATCGATAAGATCGCATTCTTCTGCTATAAGTGAGGCAAGTCCACCAGTCGCTATTACAGTAGGTTCCTTCGGAGAATGTTTCTTCATCCTAGAAACAATCCCTTCCACTTGTCCTACGTATCCATATAGCGTGCCGCTTTGCATGGCGCTAACCGTATTCTTTCCAACGATATGATTTGGCTTCGCAATTTCAATTCGTGGAAGCTTTGCTGCATGCATGTATAGAGCTTCTGTCGAAATGTTAATGCCTGGTGCGATGGCGCCCCCAACATACTGTTTTTGCTCATCAATGTAGCAGTAAGTTGTAGCTGTTCCAAAATCCACAATAATTAGCGGTGCTCCATATAATTGAATCCCCGCCACGGCATTCACAATACGATCCGCTCCTACTTCTTTCGGATTATCATATTTTATATTGAGGCCTGTCTTAATTCCTGGACCAATCACTAACGGTTTATGATGAAAATATTTCTGGCACATACGCTCAAGAGCGAACATAATAGGTGGCACTACAGACGAAATAATGATGCCTTCCACATCGTCAAAAGAAAGTTCCTCATGAGAGAAAAGTCCTTTAATAACCATTGCGTATTCATCTTCTGTCTGTTTTCTGCTTGTCCCCATTCGCCAGTGATGCGTTAACTCTTCGCCTTCATATACACCAAGAACAATATTTGTATTTCCTACATCAAGCACAAGTATCATATTATCACCTTATTAAAAAAATTTAACTTTCATCATGCTCTCTATAGTTATACCACACAATGGAATTAAAAACGAAGTTCTTTTTTGAAAACGATTACCATCCATATGGATTTCACAGAAAACACGCATTTATTCTAAATAAAAAAGCAGGACGTCATTAAGACATCCTGCTTTCAATCTTATTTATTCTTGTTCTTCATCTGTTTCAGGCTTATCTTCCTTTTTAGAGATGTTAACTTTCACATCTTCAGAGGTACCAGTTGCATGGTGACCTTCAGGAAGTTTTCCATCTTCAACAAGAGAACGAATTTGTTCAGCATCAAGAGTTTCAATATCCTTAAGCGTTTCAGCGACAAGGTTTAACTTATCCTGATTTTCAAGGAGTATTTCACGACAGCGTTCATAAGCTGATTTAATGATTTTTTGAACTTCAAGATCAATTTCATTGGCGAATGAATCACTATAGTTCTGTTCATTTTGAATATCACGTCCAAGGAAGACGTTTCCTCCTGAACCTGATCCAAACTGCATCGGACCTAGCTTTTCACTCATACCATATTCCGTAACCATACTACGTGCAATGGCTGTCGCACGTTGGAAGTCATTACTTGCTCCGGTACTTGCTTCACCGAATGTAATTTCTTCGGCAACGCGTCCACCAAGTAAACCAATGATTTTATCAACCAATTCAGGCTTAGTCATTAAGTAGCGGTCTTCTTTAGGAAGCGTTACGGCATAACCGCCAGCTTGTCCGCGTGGAACAATCGTAACCTTATGAACAATATCTGCATTATCAAGCTGTGTACCGATAATTGTATGACCCGCTTCGTGATAAGCAACGATATTTTTCTCTTTTTCAGAGATCACGCGGCTTTTCTTAGCAGGACCAGCAATAACTCGGTCTGTTGCTTCGTCGATATCATTCATATCAACCTTTTTCTTGTTATGACGAGCGGCTACAAGCGCAGCTTCATTCAATAAGTTCTCAAGGTCTGCACCAGAGAATCCTGGAGTACGCATAGCGATCGTTTTCAAATCAACTTCATCGCTTAACGGTTTGTTACGTGCATGTACTTGAAGGACAGCTTCACGACCGTTCACATCGGGACGGTTTACCGGAATTTGACGGTCAAAACGTCCTGGACGAAGAAGTGCCGGGTCAAGTATGTCAGGACGGTTTGTTGCTGCAACGATAATGATACCTTCGTTTGCACTAAAGCCATCCATTTCAACGAGAAGTTGGTTAAGCGTCTGTTCACGCTCATCGTGACCGCCACCAAGACCTGCGCCACGTTGACGACCAACTGCATCGATCTCATCAATAAAGATAATACAAGGTGCGTTCTTCTTCGCATTTTCGAATAGGTCACGTACACGAGATGCACCGACACCAACAAACATTTCTACGAAATCAGAACCAGAAATTGAGAAGAACGGAACGCCTGCTTCACCAGCAACTGCTCGTGCAAGCAACGTTTTACCTGTACCCGGAGGTCCTACTAATAGAACACCCTTTGGAATACGGGCCCCAACTGCAGCAAACTTACGAGGATCCTTCAAAAATTCAACGACCTCGACAAGCTCTTGCTTCTCTTCATCAGCACCAGCTACGTCTTTAAATGTAACTTTCTTTTTCTCTTCGCTGTATAACTTCGCTTTACTCTTACCAAAGTTCATGACACGGCCACCGCCGCCTTGAGCCTGGTTAAGTAGGAAGAAGAACAGAATGAAGATAATAACGAAAGGAATGATACTTGTTAAAAATGTTACCCACCCACTTTGTTCAGGGGCTGGTTCTGTCGTTAATTCTACAATTCCTTCGTCAGCTGCAGTTAAGATATTCTCTACAGCTTTCTCTGAGTCAGGTACATTCGTTACGAATGTATTAGCATCTTCGCTGTCTTCATCACCACCAGCTAATTGACCAGTGACAGTGTAAACCCCGCGCTCAGGTTGTAACGTTAACTCTTGAATCTCACCATTATTCAATTTGGACTGAAATTCGCCGTAATCGAGGACATTCGTGTCATTATTTGTTCCGTTAAAGAAACTGACAACACCTACTACGACGAGGAATATTAACAAATAAAATATTGTATTTCGGAAGATACGATTCATTCCTTACCTCCTCCCACGAACAGGAAACCATAGATTATCTTACCATACTGGCACAACTGACTACAACAAATTAACCTTGATAAATCTCGGGTTTAAGAATCCCGATAAATGGAAGATTACGATACCTTTCAGCGAAGTCAAGACCGTATCCGACTACAAACTCATCAGGTACGATAAATCCTGCCACATCCGGCTTTAAATCAACTTTTCTTCCAGTAGGCTTATCTAGAAGCGTTACAATCTTAATCGACTTTGCTTTACGGTATTTTAGAAGGTCGATCAAATAGCTAAGCGTTAACCCACTATCTATAATATCTTCGAGAATAAGAACGTCTCGTCCTTCTACGGAAGTATCAAGATCTTTAATTATCTTTACTTCACCAGAAGAAACGGTTGAATTGCCATAACTTGATACGTCCATAAAGTCCATCTCAAGATGACAAGTCATACGCTTTGTTAAGTCACCCATGAAAGGCATTGCACCTTTAAGGACGCCAATTACAAGCGGAAAGCGATCCTCGTATTCGTCTGAAAGCCGTTTCCCTAACTCGCGGCATTTCTCTTGAATCTGTTCTTCACTAATTAGTGTTTCTTGAATTTCATTTAACATCAGTGGTATTGCCCTCCCAACCTATGTAAGTGTTTTTTTCTCATAGTGCACGTGCACGAGCTGATTCTTTTTTGCAGACAGTGTTGCCTTTTCAGAACGAGTTACTCCAGCGACCCAGATTGTGTGGCCCATCACATCCTCAACGATTGGCCATACATCGCGTTCTGAACGGTCTATTTTACGGTCGATAAAAATATCTTTTACCTTTTTCGTTCCTATCATGCCTTTTGGCTGAATTCGATCACCAGGACGCCTGGAGCGTACAACCGCAGGAAGCAATTGCTCCTCAATAATAAGATCATCACTTGTCAGGTGTTGCGGAACGTCGTTAACTGGAACGGCCGTAATCGTTCCAAGTGGCGTTTCGACAGTACCCCATAAAGGGAGATGATACTTATACGGTTCTGGTTGCAAAAAGGTTTCAAAAGAAAAATAACAGGTGGTATAAGATTTTACCGCCCTCAGTTCCAGGGGTAGATTAAGGGAAGCAGAAGGGTGCTCAGAATCGAGCATTAACCGCAAATCCTCAATATGTATAGAAGAAAAAGGAGCATTGCCTGTATAAAGATAATTTAATATTAGATGAATCACTCTTCTTTGTAAAGGAATAGGAAGGCAATCATACGCCTTGTTATCCATCTTCACAAATTTGTCATTTTGATCGATGATCACTTCATCCAGATATCCCTTAGCTAAATCCATTAAAAATGCTTCGTCACTTTGAGCTCGCTCGCTATATAATTGGTATCTTGTATGGACATTGGGATTTTCTTCTTTAAGAAAAGGTAGCACATGATTCCGAAAACGATTCCTCATATATTGATTGCTCTCATTAGATGGATCGAGCCTATACCCAAGTAAATGCTCCTTACAATAGTTCACGAGATGCTCCTTTGTAACGCATAGAAACGGACGAATGATTTTTCCAGTTGAGAAGGGACGTTGGACCGGCATCCCAGTAAGTCCAGAACCTGAGCTACCGTGAACCTGTCGCATAAGCATTGTTTCAATCTGATCGTCTCCATGGTGAGCAAGGGCCAGAGCGCTAGCATGATGTTTTTCCATTACTTTTCGAAAAAAATCATAGCGGCAATCTCGTGCTGCAACTTGTGTAGAGAGGTTTCGCTCCTTTTTGTAGGCATTCACATCTACCGTAGAAGCTTCAAAGATGATCCCTTCTTGTTCACAATAGCTCTCCACAAACGCTAAATCCTCAGCAGATTCCTTCCCCCGTAAACTATGGTCCACATGCGTGGCAACAATTGATAATTTTAATCGGGGAGCTAAACTTACTAAGTAGTGAAGTAGCGCAACAGAGTCTGGTCCTCCAGAAACTCCAATAACTAACGTATCCCCATGTTTGATTAAATCATGCTTGTGGATAAAACGTTCGACATCTTGCAACAAACTCTGTCTTCCTCTCACTCACTGTCTCGATAAACAGCATTTCATTTTAGTACTAATAACCCAACCACGTCTTTTTCAAACCTTTCTTTTATATAGGCTCTGTTAAAAAACATGACCAACTAAGTATAAAGTATAGAAGAATAGAAGAAAAGCAACTATTAGTACGGTTTCAATCCATTTTGAGCCCTTTTGTTTCACACGTTTTGGAGGCTTCTGCCTTGAGGCTACCCTTGAGTTAGAAGGTGCTTCTGGTCGTTTACGGACCTTTGACTTATCTCCTTGCAGTAGGGAAAAAAGCTCCTGTCGCATATCTTGAGCATGTATATACTTCCCTAGTAGAGCCTTTCGAAGAATTGGCTTATACTCCCTAAGCAGATGACTTTGTTCTATTTTATTGAGCAAATAGGATTCTGAGTCTTTCTTAGGACGGTCAAATCGCTTAGGGTAAGCGGCATTCATTACGATCATAGCTACAGAAAACAAATCATACGACGGCTCTGCTACTCGGTTGCCAAGTCCCCAGTATCCTCGATCGAAAAACTCCGTAAACTCCTTCACTGACCTTCCCATTGAAGTCGTCCCTCCCACATCAAGCCATCTCATAGTTGGAGGCGATCCTTCTACTAGAAGATTGTCTGGTTTTAGATCACCAAAAACCCAGCCTTCTTTATGAAGGGCTGAAAGATCACGGAGCAATTGAAGCATTAAGATCCCAATCCATTCTTTTCCTCTACGTTCAATAAAAGTAAAAAGAGGTTCACCATCAATATATTCCATCACATAAAAAGGATAACGCTTCCCATTTATCTCCCAATCATCCACCTCATAGAAAAACGGCCCAAGAACTGTTCCCTGGACCACCGAAAGCTGTTTTAGAACATTCACTTCTGACGTGATGGACATACTATCAGTACCTAATTTTAATGCGACTCGCCCCTTTGCAGAGTCAGCTAAGTATACTGTACCAAGTGCCCCGCTACCTAATTTCCTCATAATTTGGTAGCTTTGCTGATTCCATTTCCCTCTTATTCTTGTTCCACGAGGAACATTAGCTGCCTGATTCTTCGAAGTACCCGTCATCTAACAGCCCTCTCTTTGAGCGTTTTTTCTGATAAGCTTCGATCGCTTCTTTTAATGCCGGACCTGTTGGCGTAATACCGCCAGATGTCAGCTTTGGAAAAATGGTATGAATATCTTTCAACATTGGCGTCCATTCCATTAGACGTTCTACTTGCTTTCGTTTCCCGGGAAATGCATATAGAGAATATTCGTTTTCACCGATTCTTGAATGAAGGCTAATTGAAAGATCAAGAAGGGCATCTTCTACCGTAGGAAGTTTATGCTGCATACTCGCACTTGTATCGATCATAATCAACACTTCAAGATCCATCGTTTCCCCCAGTTCATCGACCACTTCCACGACCTGCCCCCGTTTGTCAGGTGGTAAATCTTCTATTTCTTTTTCGCTACCCAAGATCGATTGCAATTCTTTATGAATGAATCCTTGAATCGTCTGGGTCATCGCTTTACGTGTAACCATCTGCACCGTATGCGATAGCTGCTTAGCATAAACAAGCTGGTGGATGCCCCCGCCAGATAAAGCAATATTCTCAATTTCTTTTAGACCATGATCTGTCCGCTCGTTTTCGTCTAGCACTCCAATTACATTCACTGTAATTCCATGCTCCCGTGCAAGAGCCGCCATTGCAACCGGATCTTCCCCCTGATTTGAACATCCGTCTGTGATTAATAGAATTTGTCTTAGCGTTCCTTTCTTCATCTCGACTCCTCCTTTTTTGCTGTTACAAGCATCGCCTTTAGGAGGAGAGTTTATACTTACCTACTGCGCTTTTTTCTTCCTGAATGAAGGAGCTGAATAGATTGGAATCGTTGACCATTTAGGCACATTACGTTTTATTCTTGCCACTACAATCGTCATGTCATCATCAATTCTGCCATACTCCGTCCTAATTACTTCTTCCATGATGAGGTCTGCGATTTCTTGTGGCTTATCTGTTGAAAGCTCTCTAATTTTCCGCTTCATCCAGAACTCCGGATTCTCTATATTTTTAACCCCTTCATAAATACCGTCGCTCATCATGATCAAGAGATCCCCAGCTTTCAATTGTTCACTTACGACCTCTACATCAAATTCTGGAATAATCCCCATCGGTAGATTACCAGATTCCACCATCATGACTCGATCGCCTCTTTTTATAAAGCTTGGAATTGATCCGATTTTAAGAAACTTGGCTGAAGCATCCTGTAAGTCAATCATGGCTAA
This sequence comes from Pseudalkalibacillus hwajinpoensis, assembly GCF_015234585.1. Taxonomy (NCBI): domain Bacteria; kingdom Bacillati; phylum Bacillota; class Bacilli; order Caryophanales; family Guptibacillaceae; genus Guptibacillus; species Guptibacillus hwajinpoensis. The sequence goes on along the minus strand of NZ_JADFCM010000011.1, from coordinate 68,619 downwards.
ATCAAGCGTTGAGAATATCTCGTCGGTATTTCGTAAAGATAGAACAGAGTTAACCGATTTAATCGCCACCGTCTCATCAATTCCTGAATGAAGAATTTTTTGAAGGAGTTGAATGGTTTCCGTGCTTTCCTGATGCGCTCTCTCTCCATTGCCCATTCCGTCACTTATCGCAATAGCATATTTGCCTGCACCTAGCTCAATCGTAGAATGACTGTCTCCAGATATCCAAGCTCCTCCTTTCGCTGCATTTGCTACGCCTGTTTCGATCACAAAATCTTTAGCTGATCCAAAGTAAAGGTGACATGTGTCGTGCTCATGTTCTGCACACACTTCTCTTTTCACGACGATGTTTTCCTTTAGAATATCTGACAGCATTGGAGCGATGACCTTTTCTCCTTCTCCTCTCCCTCCGCAGGCAGGTATCTTCATCTCAATGTCGACGTTTCCCTCTTCTAAGCTGTAGATTTCCACCTGTCCTACTTCCAGACCCATACTTTGAATGGCATCCATGATTTGCTCTTCTTGTTGGTGGAGGTTATCACGCTCTTTTTGTATTTCTTTTGCGAAATCCCCCATAACATGCGACACTCCACGCAATTGATCCGCAACGATCTTCCGGCTTTCACGAACTTGTTTTTTTAACATTCGATTGGCGTGATAGTGACTCATCTCCTTTCCAATAAGATCAATCACCTTATTTGCCTTAATGCAGTGCTTATCGAAGTCTCTCTTCAGACTATAATTAGTCAATTCCGCCGTTTGTTCCAGTTCCTCCATTATTCCTGTCATATACCCATAGGTAGCATCGAAGTTTTTCGCCCAGCACGTTTCTTTCTTAAAACAATTTTGACAAGTCTTTTCTGTAACATGACTTAGAAAATAATCAACTTCGCGCTCTGACTGTTCATCACCTTGAAGGTCGGCATCTGTAAAGCTACTCGAAAGAGCCTGAAATAAGCTTGAAAACTGTTCGACGCGATTGGCTGTAACGTCGCGTACTTTTCTTAAGTATTGTTGCTGCTCATTCGCATGTTCCACCGTTCCTGGGATATATTTAGAAAGCTGAGAAGTAACTTTAGATGGTGTGAAGAAAAAGAGTAATACGGCAATCACAGACTCCATCAGATTAGGATATAGAAACTCAGGACCACTCCCATATAAAGCGATTAATAACGTACCGATCAGTAAACCCATACCAACTCCAACTTTTCTACCGTCTTTCAATAACCCTCCTAATAATCCCGAGAACGCAAGCATACTCATCTGATAGAGACTGGCTACATTAGCGAGGGCCAGTATCAAGCCAGTAACCACGCCAACTGTTGAGCCAATCGCTGCTCCACCTACATATGCGAAAATTAATACGAGATACCGAGAAAGGATATTTTCAATTGAGAAACCATATACAACCCAACCTATTGTTCCAGTTAACATCGTTGCTAATAAAATGATAAAACTAATGATCTCTTCATTTTTTAGAGCCTGTGTTCTTTTCTTAATAGATAATACCGGTATACTCTGAATAAAAATAATGGTTAGTATCATTCCAAGAGCACCTTCAACTGCTGCTAGGATCCAATTTGTGTTAGCTAATGAACGTTCAGTAAGTAAACTTAGGATCAGACGTCCCAACATACTCGTTGAAAACACAAGTATGGGTAACGTCTTAACAAGAGAAAGGGAAGATAACTTCACAAAACGATTAATGAATAGAAAAACAAGAATGCCACACATTATAAATGCTGTATTCTGCAAATTAGCCGTTGATACCGCTCCAGCTAATAAAGCAACGATAATCATAGGTGCACGTTCTCGTCTCAGGAAGAATACTGCGCCAAAAAAAGGAATAGCGAAAGGAGTAACCTGAGTAAGGATAACAGCTCGTCCAAGTAGGAACCCAATCACAAAAAGCAGAAGACCTCGCTGGAATAGAATCGTTTCTAGTCGACTCTTTGTTCCGTGAATCCATTTGCCCACCTTCGATTTTGACCTTTCCATCACTAGTTCGCTTTGCATTCCCCCACCTGCTTTCTTTCATTCTTTTTTCACCGATCTGCTTGAAGCAGTTTGTGTTAATCATTAAAACACAATAGAAATTCGCTTTTTGTCAAAAAAAGAACAGGTATGATATAAACTTCTCGACTTCTTTCAGTGAAGCTTGTCAATCACTTGTAGACAGAACAAGAAACCTGTAAACAACTGGAACGATCCATATTATAGGAGAGTATGAATTTTCATTAGAAAGATAAAGCTTTTTCATGCTTTTCTATCTAAAAAAGCAACTAGAAATAAAAGGTCGAAATGTTAAAGATAAAAAAGAAAAGAAACTCTCATAAAACCAATAAAAGAGTAGTAATAACGTTTATTTTCACTATGAATCCTAGGACTCATAGTGAAATCATGAAAGACAAGACAAAAAAACACCCTGCATTAATAAAATGCAGGGTGTTTTTTAGCAGACTATGTATATAACAAACATTCAAATGAATAGTTATTACTAATAAGTGGTGACCCGTACGGGATTCGAACCCGTGATACCGCCGTGAAAGGGCGGTGTCTTAACCACTTGACCAACGGGCCAATTAATAAAAATGGTAGCGGCGGAGGGGATCGAACCCCCGACCTCACGGGTATGAACCGTACGCTCTAGCCAGCTGAGCTACACCGCCATAAGACTGTTGCTTTCTTAAGCACAAGATATATAATACATTGCGAGAAAGTTTGTGTCAACTTCTTTTTAATATTTTTGCATAAAAATCTTATAATCTTCTTCAGAAACTATAAAAGATTCATTTCGTATAATCCTATACTGCAACTTACTTAAGAAAATTAACCAAAAACATTTACTGAGATGACAGGGAATACATCTTCACCTATAACAAACCAGGCATGCGAATGCATGCCTGGTTTGTTATAGAATATAAATAGTAGACAACAAGCCCTAGCCGCGACGAGCGCCGCGACCACCGCGTTTTGACTCTGTTTGTTTCTTCAAAGTTGAAAGGCGGTCTTCACTGTCTTTAAGGAACTTGCTCATTTTATCCTCAAATGACTCTACCGGTGGACGTCCGCCACCACCGCGTGGCTTACCTTTAAAACCACCGCCTCCAGGTCTTCCACCGCCTTGTGGACGGCCTCCTCCACCTTGAGGGCGACCTTGTGGACGGCCCTGAGGACGCTCAGGAGCAGGTCGATCTTTTGCTTTCTTAATCGATAAACCAATTTTACCGTCGTTTTCAACCTGGATGACTTTTACCTCAACCTGATCGCCAACTGAAAGAAAATCATTAATGTCCTTAACATAATTGTCTGCAACTTCACTAATGTGAACGAGACCTGTTTTGCCGTCTGGTAGTTCAACAAACGCGCCAAAATTTGTAATACCTGTTACCTTTCCCTGTAACTTGCTGCCTACTTCGATTGCCATGTAAAAAAAGCTCCTCCTTAGAATCTTTAAAAGATCAGTCGTACGCTAATTATACCCCTTCAAAAAACAACGTGTCAATTTGAGGAAGAAGGAAGCTTAAAGATTGTCTCTCCGGGTTTTGACATAAAGTAGTCTCTTCTTGCCAATTCACCGATATAATCAAGGTCATTAAGTTTCTCAATTTCTTCCGTTAAATATTTTTCCTGGTCTTTCAGTTTCGTTAATTCTTCTTCAGCCTGCCTTTGCTGTAAGTTTTTTTCTTCGATCGTTGCTGCCTGTGAAGTGAATACGGAGATGAATAGAATAGCTATGGCTAAAGCAGCTACCGCGAAGGCCGTCAGACGCCGTACAAGACCTCTCTTTCTTCGTTCTTTCACTTTGTCCTGTAGCTGTTTCTCTTGATGATATTCCGAATGCACTTCCGTAACTTTAGGCTTACGCTTATTCGCAGTAACCAAGCTTTTCCCTCCTCACTTTCGTATTTTAGTTAACCAATGGTATATGTAGTTCTTTATTTTATCGGCAACTCCTGCTAATTTTATTAGTGGCATTTGTACCGATTGTGGTATTAATCGCCAGATCAACGAGGATCCCCACTTTAACGGTACCCAAAAAAACTTAAAGATAAACCAAAAAATGGTTGTCATAATACTCACTATCATCATACATAAGCTAAATACAACTTTCAATATGAACCTTATCGGCTGATAAATAAGATAAATAAATAAAGACTTCACAAAACGAATAATAGCAATAGTTATTAGAATGATTCGTTCAAGTAAACGGCGATATAACGGTTGAAAAAGGGACCGATATGCTGCATAACCACATAATATGGCCAAAAAGACATAAAATCGTAATTCACCCTCGTTAACAAGATAGAGAACATAAAAGATAATCAGCCCTTGTAGCAACCAGAAAACGATATCGTTCGCATAGAGCCACAAACTTTTACTTCTATCTGGATGAAGAAAACGGCTATAGGTATCCATGGCTATACCAAGCCACACTCCCATAGCCACCATGGCAACCATCGTATAAAATTGCACCGTTAGCGTCATTTGAACAGCTTGCTAAAGAAACCTTTAGCTTTTTCCCCTTCGTGATGATCGAGATAACTAAGATCAAAGATTTTCCCTTCGATCGAAACACGACCTTGCTCGACATTTAAATTTTTCATTTTCAAATGCTGCCCTCTGATCGCAAGAAATCCCATTGCTGTTTCTAGAAGAAATTCTTCATTATCGAAGCTATCTACGTGCTTCACACCTGTAATTTCAAGCGACTTTCGCGACTTCATAACTAAATCATGCTCAGGGGTGTTAGAAGCCTTATCGTATGTGCCATATTCATAATAATTATCCATCGCTCTCCTCCTCTTCTCGATACATGTCTATGAGAAGAAGAGATCATTTAGAACAAGCTGTTCTGATGGTTTAAACGATTCAAAAAGGAGCCCATTCCCTTCTCATTAGAAGAGAATTTCAAAATGATAATCAATAAAAAAAGACCCTCTCGGATCTTTTTTATTCACCTGCAGCTTCTTCTTTTAAAATGGTAAACATATTGCTAGCTTCTTCTTTCTTCGTTGTTTCTTTAATTTCATCAACGCGAGCCGTCACTTTCTTATGACCAAAGGAAATCACCAGTTCGTCGCCGGCCTTCACATTTGTTCCAGCTTTTGCTTTATTTCCATTCACTTCAATTCGTCCTTTATCACAAATTTCTTTAGCGATTGAACGACGTTTAATTAAACGTGATACTTTCAGAAATTTATCTAATCTCATTTGTTTCAACGCTCCCTATTAAATTCCTTTTTCTTTTGCCTCATCCCAGAAGTGATCAAGTTCCTCAAGTGATAAATTCTCGATCTCAAGTCCCTTTTCCTTTACCCGATTCTCAATATATTGAAAACGCGAGAAGAATTTATGATTCGTGCGATGGATCGCCACTTCCGGATCAACTTTATAGTACCGAGCTAAATTGACGACAGCAAACACTAAATCGCCTAATTCGTCTTCTCGATCATCAAAAGATTTTTCATTTACAGCTTCTTTAAATTCGGCTAGTTCCTCATAAATCTTTGCCCAAATCGGTTCAACTTCGTCCCAGTCAAACCCGACTTTCGCAGCAGCCTTCTGGATTTCATTGGCGCGCATGAGACCTGGAAGCCCTTTTGGTACCTGGTCAAACTGTGATGGTGCAATTTTCTTTTCTTCTTCTTTCACTCGCTTCCAAACACCAGCTACTTCTTCAGCTGTTTGCACATTTTCGTCGCCGAATACGTGTGGATGCCTCCGTATTAATTTGTCGTTTAGCTTATGAATCACATCATCCACAGAAAACATACCTTCATCTTCACCTATCTGGGCATGAAGCATAACTTGAAGCAGCACATCACCAAGCTCTTCTGCGAGATGCTCTTCATCTTGATCATCAATAGCTTCTAATACTTCATAGGCTTCTTCAATCAAGTATTTTTTGAGAGACTCATGCGTCTGCTTCCTATCCCACGGACAGCCCCCAGGTCCTCGCAGTGTTGCAACCACATTTCGTAACCATCCGAAATCCTGGTAGAGAAGCTTTTCTTCTTTTACTGGAGGAACATAGACAGCGGTTAAATTATTTACTTCCATCGAACGATCTAATTCAAAAAGCGGAACAGAGACGATTTTCTCATCCCGACTTCCCGCTGCTTGCAGTACAGTAATTTCATAATCGTCAGGTAAGAGCTCCATTAATGTGAGTTTTACACTCGATGCTGTAAATTGATCATAAACTTGGACAAAGATTAAGTGATTACGTACCTGAACCTCAGACCTTGTAAAACGCGTGGCATCTAGAATTTGACAACCTTCAATAGGATCGATTTGAACTGCAGTAAAAAGCGCATCAAGAAAGCTTTGGCCTCCAGCAACAGTCACTTCAACACCATGCTGAGATTGTTCTTCCAACAGGAGCTGCACGGTTGCTTCAGCCATCATTGGATGACCAGGTACTGCGTAAACAAGCGATCCTTTTTGTGCTTCATGAAACAGCTGATTAACAATGGTTCGATAAGTCTCCTCGAAAGATTCATTCGCTTCATATACCTCATCAAACCCTGTCATTGATAGCCCATCATCCATCAGTTCCCTAAGAACGGGGTGATCAAGCGTCCTAGCAAATATCCGTTCAGCTGACTGAAGCGTGCGGTAACTTCCTAGTGAAAGCTGACTGAGATCTCCCGCTCCAGTTCCTACAATTGTTATACGTGGCATTGCTTATGCCCCTCTCCGTAATTTATTTTGATAGATCGTAATAATTTCTCCTTTTGGCAATTGCATTAATTCTTTCTCTGTAAACACCCGCAGCGCTAATGTTGCAAACCCAAAAACGATGCCCCCGAGCAACGCGCCTCCAAGTGCTGAAACGCTTGAAAGCCCCCTAGAAAGGAAGGAGGGGATAAATAGTTGCAGAATGATTACAGCTGCACTCATGAACATAACGGCTGTTACTGCACGCCCTAAATGAAATTGGTACAGGAGAAGCCCTACTTTGTAATATACGGCAAGGATGGCGAGCGTAGCGACAACCACAAAGCCAAAAACCGTGGCCACTGCCGCCCCATTAATACCGATAAGCGGGATTAGAACAAGGTTTAACAATCCCTTAACTAGTATTCCAATTCCAGCATACCGAGCAGCGTTTCTCGCTAAGCCTACTCCTTGCAAAACACCTGCTGCCGTCATGCTAAGCGAACTAAAAAAGATTGCAATGGCAAGGATACTGAGCGTAGCAGAAAGGGATTGATCTTTAAATAACATCATGTTTGTCTCACTCATAATAATGGCCAATCCCGCTGCTGCAGCAAGTCCTATTACAAAGCTCACTTTAAGAGCAAGAGCTGCTTTTTCGCGAATTAATATCTCATTATTCTCTGCAGCCGCTTTAGAAATGACTGGGACAATCGATAATGAGAGAGATGTGGCCAGAACGGTACCGACCTGCATTAATGGCTGTCCTCGATCAAATACCCCTTTCATTTCACGAGCTTCTAAAGAAGAAAGACCATGCTCAGTTAATCCCGGCACAATCGTTAAAGCATCCATTAACTGAAATAGCACCAATACAAGCGCACTTACACAAATTAACGTACCTTCTGTTAGGAGCCTACGCGCAATGCCAATGAACCGAAAAGACTCAAATTTGATTTTCGTTATTTTAGCTACTCGTTTTTTAAATCGAAGCACTACAAGAAGCAATAGCGCAGCGACTCCTCCTAATATTGACCCTAGCGCTGCACCTGTACCAGTCGCATATGCATCCGCTCCGCCCGCTATAAGACCAATTGAGATAGCAAGAATAGCGATAACACGAATCGATTGTTCTGTCACTTGAGACCATGCAGTAGGTACCACATTTTCCTGTCCCTGAAAAAAACCTCTGATTGAAGCAATGCCAGGCATAATAAGAAATGAAAATGCCGTCATTCGCAGAGGACCAATTAAATTTCGATCCTCCATTAAAGCCGCCACGGCTGGCGCACCTGTATAAAGCAAAATAAAGCCTGTAATGCCTAGAATCACAAGCACGTAAAAGCTATACCGTGAAAGCTCCTCAGCCTTCTCATACTCACTTTTTGCAATTTCTTCTGAAATAAGTCGGGAGATCACGACAGGAAACCCATATGTAGCAAGTATTATTGCGATTGAGTAAAATGGATAGATTTGTTGATACACATAAAAACCGATGTCACCAGTTATATTTTGATAAGGAATTCGATAGCCGACGCTGAGAACTTTCATAAAAAGAGCTACTGCAGTTAGCAGAAGCGCGCCTTGCCAAAATCCTTTTTGATTTTCTTCTTTTGTCATATACACCTGCCAAATGAAAGTACCAGTTTATGTACGAATTATATCACATGAATAAAAGTGGGAAACTTTTCAAGCTTCATAAAACGAAGAAAATGGAGGCATTGGCCTCCATTTTCTTCTATACTTATTGTTCCATTTGTCTTGCAAGGAAACCTGCTGCCGTTTCAGACAGCTTTTGTTCCAATTCAGTCACTTTTTCATCTTCTTTTGCAAGTAGAATCACCGTACCAATTGGATCGCCATTCGCTATAATTGGAGCTATCACGTGACCTGTATCAACAGGAACACCTTCAATGAGCTCTGACTTACTCTCGTTCAATAAACTTCTTCGCTCATTCATTGCTTTTTCTACAGAATCGCCAATGCTTTTGTTCAAATACTCTTTCTTTGGTCCACCTGCAGCTGTAATATAGACATCTCGGTCAGATATGAGAGCAATGTGTCCCGAATGTTCTGCAAGAGACTCGGCATACTCTTTGGCAAAGTCACCTAGTTCACTAATGGGAGAATACTTCTTAAGAATAACTTCCCCTTCGCGATCAACAAAAATTTCTAATGGATCTCCTTCTCTAATCCTGAGGGTTCTGCGAATTTCTTTCGGAATGACAACACGACCCAAATCATCAATACGACGAACGATACCTGTTGCTTTCATCTAAGTTGCCTCACTTTCTGGAAGTTGTAGGTGATTGCTCCAATCACTTTTACTATTGTTTGTTCTACAATATGTTTCCATTAGTATCCTTTCGAGGTATCAGTTCTATTCACAAACCTGTCAAAATTATGAGATTCATCCAAAATCGACTTTAATTCGCATTCATTGGCTGTTTTACTGCTTGCTTCACTTTCTTTAAGACTTTCTCAACAAGCTGTAGGTGAGCTTTTGTATCAAGACCTCTTCCTTTCACCGTTACCTTCACTTTATTTCCATCTGCTCCTAAAGCTAACTTATTTCCAAATTCATTCGCTACTTCAAAAATTGTTTCCCCACCAATCGTCTCTCGAGCAGATTCATGGAATAGAAGTTGTATATCTTTTTTACTTCGGCCAACTTTCTCAACCTTAACTTCTTTGGCAATCTCTTTCATGCGGGAGACCTGGAAAAGATAGTCCACTTCTTCAGGAAAATCACCGAAGCGATCCATCATTTCATCTTGTAAGTCCATAATATCTTTCAACGATTCAATTGATCGGAAACGTTTATACATATCGATTTTCTGTTTCTCATCGTTAATATACGTACCAGGAATATAGGCATCTACTTCAAGGTCAATTTCAACGCTAAATGCCTTCTCTTTCGGTGCATCACCTTTTCTTTCTTCGATGGCATCTTTTAACATTTGAGAATATAAATCAAAACCAACTGAATCAATAAACCCATGCTGTTCCGCACCTAGAAGGTTACCAGCACCTCGAATCGAAAGATCTCGCATCGCAATTTTAAATCCAGAACCTAGCTCAGTAAATTCCTTAATCGCTTGAAGACGTTTTTCCGCTACTTCGGTTAAAACCTTATCCCGTTGATAAGTGATATAAGCATAAGCTACTCGGTTGGAACGCCCAACGCGACCACGTAGTTGATAGAGCTGAGAAAGCCCCATTTTATCCCCATCATATACGAGCAGTGTATTGACATTCGGAATATCAACGCCTGTTTCAATAATCGTTGTACTTACAAGAACATCGTAATTCCCATCAAGAAAATCAATCATCACAGACTCAAGCTCCGTCTCAGTCATTTGACCGTGTGCAAAGCTGACTCTTGCTTCAGGAACTAGTGTACGAATTTGGTCTGTCATGTATTCAATTGATTCCACTCGATTATAAAGGAAATAGACCTGTCCCCCTCGAGCAAGCTCTCTTTCAATTGCCTCTCGTACAAGCGTGCCGCTATATTCAACCACATACGTTTGAACTGGGAAGCGATTCTCAGGCGGGGTCTCGATCACGGATAGGTCCCTCACACCTAACATCGACATATGAAGCGTTCGTGGAATTGGCGTTGCAGTAAGAGTAAGCACATCGACATTCGCTTTTAACTTTTTAATTTTCTCTTTATGTGTTACTCCAAAACGCTGTTCTTCATCCACAATAAGTAATCCAAGCTCGTTATAGGTGACGTCCTTTGATAAAAGACGGTGCGTACCAATAACAATATCAACGGTCCCATTTTTCAATCCTTTTAACGTCTCATTTTGCTCTTTACGTGAGCGAAAACGACTTAATAAGCCAATGTTAATCGGGTGATCTGCAAAACGCTCTTGAATCGTTGCAAAATGCTGCTGAGCTAGAATTGTAGTTGGAACAAGCAAGGCTACTTGCTTTCCGTCCATTATAGCTTTAAAAGCGGCACGGATACTGACTTCTGTCTTACCGTAACCAACATCTCCACAAAGCAATCGATCCATCGGACGTGTTTTTTCCATATCCTCTTTAATTTCTTGAATGGCTCTAAGCTGGTCGTCTGTTTCTTGATAAGGGAAGGCAGCTTCAAATTCTCTTTGCTCTTCCGTATCTTTCTCAAAGCTGTGGCCAACGCTTGCTTCACGTTCTGCATACAATTTAATTAAATCGTCTGCAATATCTTCAACGGAAGATTGTACTTTACGTTTAACTTTCTTCCACTCTGTTCCACCAAGCTTATATAGTTTTGGTTCTTTTCCTTCAGATCCAACGTACTTCATCACCTGATCAATTTGTTCAACTGGTACATACAAGTTGTCATTACCAGCATAGCTCACATACAGGTAATCCTTATGAATACCACTCACTTCAAGGGTTCGGATACCGAGATACTTTCCAATCCCATGATTTACGTGAACGATATAATCGCCTACTTTTAGCTCTGAATAACTCTTGATTCGCTCAGCATTAGACATCTTTTGAGAGCGACGCGGTTTTTTCGACTGTTTCGTAAACACTTCCGCCTCTGTTAGAACAGCTAGCTTTTGCATCGGCAGTTCAAATCCACCATTAAGACTTCCGATTAATATCTGTGGCTGCTGATGAGAGATCGGCGTATCTTGTTCGACCATCATCGCATTAATTTCATAATCCTCTAGTACACGTTCAAGTCGTTTACGTCTTTCTTCCGTTGCTGCAAGAAAGACAATCGCCATACCGCTTTTCTTCCATCGTTCAATCTCAGTACTTAATACTTTCATCTGACCATGGAAATTTTGCATCGCTTTACTTGAAGCATTAATGATATTCTCAGGATTTGTATAGGGAACATGTCGTAAGAAAATCGATAAATAGATAGTTGAGTGTATAGGCTTAGCGAATAACGTATCATAAGATCTCGATAGGGAAACAGACGAGACAATCTCTCCTTGATTGAGAAGAGCTGTTTGCCATTCTGCTTCTTCCTTATCCAGATCAGATGACATTTCCTGAATGCGACTCACTTCATCAAAAACGACCAGACCATCATCGGGTAAATAGTCTAGCAAACTCGCAGGCTGATCGTAATAGAAGTCCATGTATTTGATAACACCCTGAAAATTTTGCTGGCTTTTTAATTGATCAATTTCGTAAGTAATGTTTTCATGCATTGCTTCTTTTACTTTCTGATCCTTCACTTTCTTTAAGGAACTCTGAAGTTCTTTTTGAAGACGTTCTGCCCCTTTTTCATAGTGCTCAGGGAATAAAACAACTTCGTCTGCTGGTCCTATCGTAATTCGTTCTGTTTTGTTAGCAGAGCGCTGAGACTCGATGTCAAAAAATCGAATCGAATCAACTTCAGTATCAAATAACTCAATTCGTATTGGGCTATTTTCAGTCAATGGATAAATATCTATGATACCACCACGCACACTGAACTCCCCCGGTGAAGATACCATTGGTACTCGTTCATAACCCATCGCTACAAAAGTAGCGAGTGTTTCATCCAAAGGAATATCGTCGCCTACTGCAAACGAAATCTGACTTCTTTCCCAGATACTCTTCGGTGGTAAATATCTTCTTACTCCCGAGATCGGGGCAATCACAATACCATTGTTATTTTTCATCCAATAATTTAAAGCTTCCATTCGCTGCCCTCTTAATTCCGGGCTAGCAATCGCGATTTCCGAAGAAATGAGTTCATTAACTGGGTATAAGTAAACTTCGTCTGGTGAAACAAGCTCACACATGTCTTCATATAGCTTTTGAGCTTGATATAAATTATGGGTAATAATCAGCTGGGGGCGCTTTGTTTCATGATAGAGAGAAGCCATTAGGAACATCCGAGCAGAACCAGCTAGCCCTGCAACAAGTTGTTCTTTAAGACCCTCTTTCACCCCGGTAAAAACGGATTGGAATTCATCGCCCTTACTAAAATATTCTCTTAAGCCTAACATCGGTAGGTTATTCTCCCCTCTCACTCTGAAAAGCGCAAGCGCACATGTAGTCCCAAGAAGCGCTTCCACCAATTAGTCAAAACAGATCTTGATTGTTTTGAAAAAGGCGAAGCAGCCCAAGGGACCTGGCACTGAAGCTAGACTTCTCTTAAATTTATATTCTATAACACAAACTAATGTTTATAATCATTCTGTTAACGCAAAAATGCTTTGGACGAACTCCCAAAGCTTCTTACTGAATAAATGTATCAAGCTCATGAAAAGAAGGCGTACGCTCCATAGCTTCATGACAATCTTCACAAATGGCTTTCACTTCAATTGTACCATCGTGGTGGTAATGAACCATTGCTTGCCGCTCCTCTTCAGTGAGCTGCTGAAATCCGAGTTCATCAGCTGTGTGATTTATCTGTGACAGTCTTCCAATCTCAGCTCTACAGTGACGACATACGTAATGAATATCCATAACAGATCCTCCCTGTTCCTAACTTTTACTAGTATGGACGGGAGAATAGAAGGATATTCACGTGTTATATTGATTCATTACTTCTGGGAACGACGTCGTTGTCCATGCTTCACAAGCTTTGACCGTCTGTTCAATGGCAAGCTGAATTGGCTCTGCCTCTTCTTTAGAGAATGGCTTTAGAACGTAGTCAATAACGGACTGTCTGGCAGATCGATCAATTCCTATCCGCACTCTCTTAAAATCTTGAGTATGAATGTGCGTGATAATCGACTTCATCCCATTGTGACCACCGGCGCTACCTTTTTGACGAATTCTCACTTTACCAGTAGGAAGGTCCAAATCATCGTAAATGACTAGCAAATCATTCACTTCAATATTAAAGTATTCCATCAAAGGACGTACCGATTCACCTGACAAGTTCATATATGTTTGCGGTTTTAAGAGGTACACTACTTCTCCGTTTACTATACCTTTCCCATAGATCCCTTGAAATTTCTTTTGATCTAAAGATATGCCTAAGTCTTTCGATAGCTGATCAATAGCCATGAATCCTACATTATGTCTTGTATTATCAAATTTCTTCCCCGGATTACCGAGGCCTACAATTAATTTCAACAGCTGACGCCCTACCTTTCATTATTTTTATTCTATCCTATCAAAAATGCGACCACTTATTCACCTGTTAGCTCATTATCTTGAAAAAAAGACGTAACCCGTTCGGTTACGTCTTCGAAGTTTATTCGGTTTTCGTTGTTTCATCATCAGTTTTTTCTTGATCTGCTGGTGGCTCTTCAGCCACTTCATCAGCTTCTTCTTCGTCTTCAGCAGGTTCTTCCGTCGGAGGAACAATCGAAGCGATTGGCTCTTCAGCGTCTAGAAGAATTTCGTATTTATCTCCTTTTGGAAGATCTCCCGCTTGAATAGCGTCTCCAATGTTAAGTTCAGCAATACTAACGTCGATGCTATCAGGGAAATCGTTCGGCTTCGCTTTTACGAGAATCTCGTGAAGCATTTGCTGAACAACGCCACCCTCTTTGCTACCTGCAGCTTCGCCAGTCAAATGAACTGGAACCTCTGCTTCAACTTCCTTGTTAAGGTCAACTGAATAGAAGTCTACGTGAAGAACTTGATTCTTGATTGGGTCAACTTGCATGTCGTAAACCATGACTGGGTAAGTGCCCTGTCCTTCAAAGTTCAATTCAATAACGCCGTTTTTTCCGACCTGACGATATACTTTAATGAACTCTAAAGCGTCAACCTGTACCGGTGCGCTTTTGCGGTCTTTACCGTAAAGAACAGCCGGAAGACCTTCTTCTGTTTCGCGTAATGTTCTAAGTTCACTTCTTTTTTTCGTATTACGATCTAATGCTTTTAATGTTGCTGCCATTTGAAATCACCTTCCTGATTAGGTTTTACTCTTCTATATGGATACCCATAATCACGAGGCAATAAACATAATTTATTTAATCAAATAATTTACTTACAGAAAGTTGCTCATGAACACGGATGATTGCTTCACCAAGAAGAGGTGCAACAGATAGTTGTGTGATTTTATCGATTTGCTTATCATGCGGAAGCGGAATCGTATTTGTGATAGCAAGTTCCTTAATTTTAGATTGATCGATGCGTTCAATAGCTGGTCCTGATAAAACAGGGTGCGTACAGCATGCAAAGACTTCTGTCGCTCCATTTTCGATCAATGCATTGGCTGCTAAGGTAATTGTACCGGCCGTATCAATAATGTCGTCAATAATGATTGCCGTTTTCCCTTCAATATTACCTACAATATTCATGACCTCTGCTACGTTTGGACGTGGACGACGCTTATCAATAATAGCAATTGGTGCCTTCAGTCGCTCAGCAAGCTTGCGAGCACGAGTTACACCGCCATGGTCTGGAGATACGACAACAATATCTTCAAGGTTCTTTTCTTCAAAGTGTTTAGCGAGAGTCGGAACCCCCATTAATTGATCAACAGGAATGTCAAAGAATCCTTGAATCTGAGAAGCATGAAGATCGAGTGTAATGAGTCGAGTTACTCCAGCAACTTCAAGTAAGTTTGCAACTAACTTCGCCGTAATGGGTTCACGAGACCTTGCTTTACGATCCTGACGTGCATATCCATAATAAGGGAGTACAATATTAATTGTTTTAGCTGAGGCTCTCTTTAGCGCATCAATCATGATAAGAAGCTCCATAATGTTTTCGTTTACTGGAGCACAAGTTGATTGGATAACGTAAACGTCACACCCACGAATACTCTCTTCAATGTTAATCTGAATTTCCCCATCGCTAAAGCGAACAACAGAACATTTCCCCATCGGAACACCAATATGTTCTACGATCTCTTCTGCAAGATCAGGATTCGAGTTTAAACTAAACACTTTCAAGTTTGGATCTAAATAATTAGCCATTGGCCGGTACCCCTCCATTAATTAGTAAGAAAAGCGCGAGCGTCTTAATCACTTCAAAACGATTATGCATTGTAGTAAGACACCAAGAGTTCAAGCTTTCTTATCTTCTTAAAATTAACTATCCTTCTTTTTCGTTGCGTAGTCTTCTTTATTCGTCTGACGAGAACGAGCAATTGATAGCGCCTGTTCAGGAACATCATCTGTGATCGTCGATCCAGCAGCAACAGTTGCACCTTTACCTACCGTTACAGGGGCAATCAAATTCACATTACATCCAATGAACGCGCCATCTTCAACTTTTGTTAGGTACTTTTTCTTACCATCATAATTTACTGTAATAGAACCACAGCCAAGATTCACATCTTTACCAATTTCAGCGTCGCCAACATAGCTTAGGTGGGAAGCTTTGCTACCATCACCCATAACGGATTTCTTTACTTCAACGAAGTTTCCAATCTTCACTTCGTTCCCAATTTGTGAAGCTGGACGAACGTGTGCGAAAGGACCAATATTGACAGCATTTCCCACTTCGCTATCATGAATAACCGATTGTTTCACAACGCTCTTATCTCCAACTTTACTATCCTTAATTTCAGAGTTAGGGCCGATCTTAGCTTCATTACCAATAGTGGTTCTGCCAGTTATAGTGGTTCCTGGATAGATAACAGTATCTTGACCAATCACTGCTTCTGAAGAAATATATGTTTGATTGGGATCAATTAACGTAACGCCATTACGCATATGTTTCTCATTAATTCGTTTTTTCATCGCAATTTCAGCTTTTGAAAGCGCGACTCGATCATTTACGCCCATTGTTTCATCAAAATCTGCTGTTTGATAGGCGCTTACGACCTCACCTTGCTTTTGAAGAATTTCAACAACATCTGGAAGATAATACTCTCCCTGAGCATTTTCATTCTTAACGAGCTGAAGCGTCTCAAAAAGGGTTTTGTTATCAAAACAGTATGTACCTGTGTTAATTTCCGTTACTTTCTGCTCAGCTTCACTTGCGTCTTTCTGTTCGACAATTCGTTGAACACTTCCATTCTCATCCCGGATAATTCGACCGTATCCAAATGGATTATCCGCATCTGCTGTTAGAATCGTGGCTTTTGCACCCTGATCTTCATGATAAGTCAATAGTGCATCCATTGTTTCTTTCGTAATTAAAGGGGTATCTCCACATACGACAAGGGTGACGCCATCCTTATCGGATAGGGTGTCTTGAGTCTTCATCACAGCATGCGCTGTACCAAGCTGTTCTTCCTGGAGGACATAATTCACTCGACTACCAAGCTGGTCACGAACCTTTTCAGCGCCGTGACCGACGACAGTTACAATGTTTTGGAGCTTAAGTTCATCAAGTTGATCAACAACATGCTCTACCATAGGCTTCCCACAAACGGGGTGAAGCACTTTATAAAGCTTTGATTTCATCCGTGTTCCCTGACCTGCTGCTAGCACAACTGCAAATCTATTCATGTATATGGTTCCTCCATTGTATCCTATTTTTCCACTTTGACTATATCTCAAAAACCCCTCATTTTCAAGGAAGTTCCCCAAATCCTCAGCATATAAAAAGTTGGAAAAGAAAGGTCTATGACTTTTTTCTAAATGGAGCTAAATTTCTGGTCAAATAAAAAAGCCCGGTCAGTTGACCAGACTTTTACGATTAGGAAGCTCCAGCTTCCTCATAAGCAGCTTCCATTTCACCAACACGGTGATATTCAGCTAACACAGCTGTTTGAATCTTTTCCCTTGTATTCGAGGAAATTGGATGAGCGATATCGCGAAACTCTCCATCTGGAGTTCTTTTGCTTGGCATCGCTACAAACATGCCGTTATTCCCATCAATGACGCGAATATCATGAACGACGAATTCATGATCCATTGTGATGGAAGCGATTGCGCGCATGCGTCCTTCCGTATTCACACGACGTAGGCGAACATCTGTAATTTCCAACTTGAGTGCACCACCTTTTTCCATTAATTAGAGCATATATGCACTATTCAACTTCTAGTTATTAATTCCTTCTTCTAAATATAAAAAATGTTATAAAAATTTAGTTGCTTTCATCCTAAGATTCTATTCCAGAATAAAAAATCGACTGAAACAAGCTAAATTAATCACCTTAGTGACATTCACTCCAAAAACTTAAATAAGTCAGAAAAAAGTTTCATAAATAAAAAACCCACTCAGCGGATGAGTGGGTTCAATTGATTAGCCTACTAGGGCAATTACTTCTATTTCGATAAGGGCATCTTTTGGAAGACGCGCAACTTCAACACAAGATCTTGCGGGTTTATGTGCATTGAAATATTCACCATAGATTTCATTGATCGCGCTAAACTGGTTCATGTCTTTAATATAAACTGTAGTTTTTACGACATTCTCGAGTGAAGATCCGGCAGCTTCTAGAACAGCTTTCACATTTTGAAATACTTGATGAGTCTGGTCTTCTATCGCTCCATCAATGAGCGTTCCATCTGCTTTAAGCGGAATTTGGCCAGAGCTATAAAAGATGTTGTTCACGATCATTCCTTGTGAATAGGGGCCAATCGCTTCTGGTGCTGATTTCGTATAGACTGTCTTCATTCGTTCTCCACTCCTTCTGTTAATGGCGTAAGAAATTTCTTGTAATTCCCTGGCGCAACCTGAATCGATCGCTCTTTCATATCGACTCCACCAAGGTTCATCATAGATACGTACTCTTCAACTAGTCGTTCTTCGCCTTCACCCTCAGCCTCAACAAGCACTCCAATTCCAGCAACGTCTGCTTGAAATTCTTCAAGCAAATTAACCATTCCTTGAATTGTTCCACCAGCCTTCATGAAATCATCTACAATCAAAACGTTCGCTCCTGGTTTCAAACTTCGACGAGCAAGCGCCATTGTTTGAATTCGTTTTGACGATCCTGATACATAGTTAATACTTACTGTTGAGCCTTCAGTGACCTTGCTATCGCGTCTAACAATGACAACCGGAACGTTAAGATGACTTGCAGCAGCATACGCAAGGGGGATTCCTTTCGTAGCAACAGTCATCACACAATCAATTTTACGATCAGCGAAAACAGACGCAAATAAGCGGCCAACCTGATTCATAATTTCCGGATTACCGAGGATATCTGTTAAATACAAATAACCACCCGGAAGAAGACGATCAGGACTTTCTAGAAAATCGCATAGTTCGCCAACCACACGATCTGCTTCTTCTTCACTAATAAGGGGCATGTATCTTACGCCTCCAGCTGCACCTGGAACGGTTAATAACGATCCAACACCCTGTTGTTCAAAATTCTCTTTAATGATGACCAAATCCTCACTTATAGATGATTTAGCCGCCCCGTATCGCTCTGAGAAATAAGTTAGTGAAACTAACCGGTGTGGATGCTCTAATAAATACCTTGTCATATCCACTAGCCGAGAACTTCGTTTCATCTTCATAGAAGAACCTCCAAAAAATCCGAATAATTAATCATAATATATCACTAATGTACGGATTTATTCAAGGGTTCTTCTCACCTAATAGACGTACCGCATAAACTTGACCACAGAAACCTCTTAAACCGTTATAAATTCGTTGCATGCGCGATTCATGTCGCGTAAGACCAAAGACGGTTGGCCCACTGCCACTCATTAGCACACCGTCTGCTCCGAGGCTTTCCATCTTTTCTTTAATTTGACGTACTTCAGGATGAAGTTTCAATGTAACATCCTCGAGAACATTACCAAGGCGCTGACATATCGCTTCATAATTTTTTTCCTCTATTGCTTGCATCATTCCTCTTACGTCTGGATGGTTCATCTCTGCTGTTCTAAGGCGTCGATATACATCTGCTGTCGATACCCCAATAGAAGGCTTAGCAAGAATCACCCAACAAGGAGGTGGTGCATCCATTGGCTGAATAATTTCTCCACGTCCTTTTGCAAGAGCAGTGCCACCATATACACAAAACGCAACGTCTGACCCTATCTCAGAACCAATATTAGCAAGCTCATCATAAGTTAAACCTAATTGCCAAAGCTCATTAAGTCCTCGTAATGCCGCGGCAGCATCACTGCTTCCTCCAGCAAGACCAGCAGCAACTGGAATTTGCTTATCAATCTTGATCGATAAACCCTGCCGAATGTTGAACTTTTTCTTTAATAATGCTGCAGCTTGAAAAGCTAAATTCCTTTGATCGTCTGGAACAAAACCGCTTGTTGATTCAATAACGATTTCATTTCGTCTCAATTCCGTTAACTCAAGTCGATCTGCAAGATCGACATTCGTCATAACCATTTCTACTTCATGAAAGCCATCAGGTCGTTTATGAAGCACATCGAGTGCTAAATTTATTTTCGCCGGTGCTTTCACACTCAGTTTTCTTTTCATCTCGTTCACCTACATTTTCGTCCTACCGTTCGACATTTTAACTTACTGTGAATTATTGTAACACAACAAGCCTAAAAGAAAGAAACGGAATAGGATGCAACCACGGAAGAGTTTAACTTCTCTGCAACAAAAAAAGAACCCTGACTATTAGTCAGAGTTCAATCGTCACAGGGTTCAGTGTTTTGGTTGGTTTGCAAGTTGCTCCTCAGCTAGTTGAATAGCACGCTTCACGATGTTACCTGCATCGCGAGCTTTTATTCCTCCCCAACCTTCTTTCTGAACCGTATCATAAAAACCAAGCTCTTTCGCAATTTCTTCTTTCAATTGATCAGACATAATCCCTTTACGTCTTGCCATGCGAATCAAGCTCCTTTCTATCCTGTAACACTCTTAGTGTGAGGATCGAAAGCCATCGCTATACTGCCAATATGTAACCAAAAGAAGGAGAAAAATTATTTATTCCCAAATAAAGCAAAAAAGCAGTTAGACCATTTGCCTTAACCGCTTACTGCCGCTTGTTCTTCATTAAATGTAATTTGTACTGTATCTGTTAGAATATCTGTGTAGCTGTATGACACACGCTCAAATGCGTTCGTGTCCTGATCCAGCTTAACAATGAACACTGCCGGGTAGGTTTCTTCAAGGATGCCTGAACGTTGAATTGTCTTTCTGCGACCTCCGTTTGCCTTTAAGGTCAACCGTTTGCCAACCTGAGATTGTAACGTTTGTTTGATCTCAATAATCGTTTTTGCCATCGGAACCTCCACCTCACTTAGACAAATTATAACATCTTTTGCATCATCTTGTCAAATAAAACTTAAATTATAACAACGAAGCAAAAACAATGTCAATTGTTATTTACTGATGATGTGTATTTTTATTGTTTCTTAATTTGTCGAAAAATATGTATACTCATTGAAATATGCTGGTTATCTCAGGTTTCGCAAAAGAACATTTCTCTATTCTAGCCCCTTTCAACGAGGATATTTTTTTATTAAAACTGACATAAAAAAGCGAACGGATGGATATGTATTCCACCCGTTCGCTCACTCTGAATAATCCTCCTGGTCCTTCATAGGCATACCTGTGCGTAGAATTCCTCTTGTTTCTACTCCACCAAGTCCATCTTCACCAGTCAACGTGTTTCTAAGAGCGTCCCAAACATTAACGTGATCAGTAAAAGATGTGAGTGCAATTTTGGATACGATAAAAACTGGATCAAGCATGTGAATGTTGATTCGAGCTGGAGAGCTTGCAAAATTAGCCCCTGCACGAATGAGTGACTCAAAATGAGACTGACACGCTCCAGCAAAAATAACAAGGTGATCAAGATTCGGAAAAACACTTCTCACTTCTTTTACAGCTCGAACAAAGTACCGTGAATTTCGGTACGATTGAAGATCCTTTTTCTCGCCTTTATGTTTTGTATACGCATCATGCCCTGTGATAACCAAAATATCTGGTCTAACATTGTTAACTAATTTGATAATATTCTCCGGTATTTCGCTTTCCTTCATATATAGCCCATAAACCGGAACGCCAAGACGCTTATACATTTCCAAGCATTTACTAAGGTATAGTGGATCCCCGTCAATATGAAGAATTTTCCCCGGGAGTTCAAAAAAACTTGTTTCTTTCTTAAAATGACTAGTTGCCGAATATTCTCGCTTCATTCGCAACAGTTGATAGTCTTGTCGAAACAAACGAAAGGAATAGTCTTCTTTCTCTTTGGACTGCTCCCGTCTCATTTTGTGTTCATTGGAGTCAATTACCACCAGGTCGTCAAACGGGGCATCTGCGATTAGCCTCATATCCTCGCCCACGAGCTCCGCTGACTTACTTGACTCATTCATCCTTGTTACTCGAAAGATTAAGTCACAGCCATATGAACGCCTGGCAACGATATCTCCTTCTTTCATCGTCATTATCTTCCCTCCACACCGCTTGACCTGAAAGACTAAACAGCATCTCCTTTACCTACTATATGAGAACTTTAAGAAAAGATGATTTATATAGAAATGAGAACTTGGTTTACCTTCACTGATTATTAGGAAGATGTTCGAATCATGAAAACTAAAAAACACCCCGGAAGTTAGTTTTTAACTCTAACTCTCGGGGTGCACCACCATCAAGGTGTTTTTTTAGTTTCATTTGTTCTGCTATAAAAAGCATTACTCAACGCCGCGAATTCTTCCATTGAGAGCGTTTCGCCCCGACGTGTTCCATCAATCCCTGTCTCTTGTAATACTTCCTCAATCATTGGCTTTTGCTCTTTACTTAAAAGATTATTTTGCAAATTGTTCAATAAGGTCTTTCTACGTTGACCGAAGCTTGCTCGAATCACTTCAAAGAAATAGGCTTCATTCAAAAGATCGACAGGAGGCTCCTGACGCAGCTCCAAGTGAAGAACGGATGAATCTACATTGGGCTTTGGTACAAAAACGGTTTTTGGTACTGTGAGAGCCGTTTTAGCCACTGCATGGTATTGCACTGCAAGTGATAATGAGCCGTATTCCTTAGAACCAGGCTTTGCAGCAATACGCTCTGCTACTTCTTTTTGAATCATGACAACGATCCCACGTACTGGTAATTTTTCTTCCAATAACTTCATGAGAATAGGCGTCGTCACATAGTAAGGAAGATTCGCTACTACCATCAAATCCTGACCCTCTTCAAACTCTTCTTCAATCACTTGACGAACATCCGCTTCTAACACATCACTATGACGTATGTGAACGTGTGGATAAGGAGAAAGAGTGTCTTCTAGAATAGGGAGCAGACGCTGATCAATCTCAAATGCCACGACCTTTTTAGCTTGTTTTGCTAGTTTCTCTGTTAAGGCTCCAATACCAGGCCCAATCTCGATAGCGCCAGAATTCGGTGATAACTTAGCCTGGTCTACAATTTTTGTTAGGACATTCGAATCAATTAAAAAGTTCTGTCCAAGACTTTTCTTAAAAGTAAAACCATGTTTAGATAAAATTTCTTTTGTTCTAAAAGGGGTTGATATTTCTTTATTCATTTCTCTTCCTCCTGTAACACTTCTTCCAAAGCCTGACTAAACTCTTCTCTTGAAATTTGAAACATTTGTAGCCGTTTGAAAAGCTGCTTTCCATTCATATAGCCCATTTGCAACCGATCTCCTAAAGCTTTTCTTCTCTCCTTAGAACGATCGCCTACAACCAGACCAGCAGCGATAAGATCCTCCCATTCAATCAAAACATCTGGAGCTTCTATCTCTTCTCTTACTGAAAGAATGGCTTCTTGAATATCCTGAATAGAGGCATGTTCAATTCCAACTTTCTTTCCATTAGATGAGATGGCACGTTTTTTATTTAGAAAGGCGTGTTTACAAGAAGGCAGTCGGTCACTAATGATTTGACGAATTCTTGTACCAGGATAATCTGGATCTGTAAAAACAATTACGCCTCGTTTCTTCCAAGCAAGCTCAATACGTCTAAGCGTCTCTTCGCTAATCTCAGATCCATTCGTTTCTAGCGTATCCGCATCAAGCGCTCGTTTCACAGCCAATGTATCGTTTTTGCCTTCTACGATAATGATTTCTTTTACTTTCACTCTGTTTCCTCCATAATACATAACCGATTCTACCCTGTTATTATAACTACACGTGAATTTTTATAGTTTCTCTCATAAATCTTTTCTTTATCATACAAAAAACACAGAGAGAGACTTTCCCCACTCTGTGTTATTAGCATACCATATCTCGATCACTAATCGAGAATTGTAATTTGAACAGTCTTGTTTCCCCATGCGTAAGCTGCAGACTTCGAAGAGAAAAACACATCAATCTTGTTACCTTTAATCGCACCACCCGTATCAGCCGCAATAGCCGTTCCATATCCTTCTACGTGAACTTTTGAGCCGAGGGGAATCACACTAGGATCAACCGCAATGATTTTCGCATCAGGATTAGATTTTAAGTTAAAGCCCGTAGATGTGATACCTGAACAGCCAGCACAATTTGCCGTATAAGCTGTCGTCGATACGTTCATTACCTTCCCTGACGACTTACTTTCAGGTTTAGATGGTGATTTTGAAGTTTTTGTAGCAGGCTTACTAGCTGTCTTTGTTGATTTAGATTGAGTTGAAGGGGCACTGCTAGTTTTCACAGCTGTTTGTGTAATAACCTGGGTACCAACAGCAACGATTTTGTCACTGCTTTCCTTCACTACATCGGTTTTCTTAAGCTCACGGGAAACCTCTTTACCATTTTCTAAAACAACTTCGTAATGTTTCTCCCGCTTGCCTTCTTGTCCGTCTTCTAGGACTGTTTCTTTACCTTTTTGAATTGAACTATCATTCTTCTTAATCGTTGCATAGTCAATCGTCTCTTCCACTACATCGGTGACCTTTTCCACTCGAATCACATTGATTTCCGAGTTCGCTGTAACGTCCTCATCTTTTTTGGGTTCTACGCGATCAAGTTCTCCAAGTTGTATATTCTGCTGTTCTAAAAAGCCAGCGACCGTAGTCGAAGTTGTCCAAATCTCTTTTTGTTTCCCACCGTCGTTTACCGCAACTTTGAAAGCTTCATCAACGGCAATCGTCATATTTTCTTTCAATTCATCATCGAGTGATACAGACATTTGATCATGCTTACCGAGCTCCATGTTTTGATCTTCAAGAAACCCTTTCACTGTATCTTTGGTGGACCAAACTTGTTGGTTATCCCCATTAATCGATAGCGTTACTTGAAAAGCCGGTTTCCATTCAACCACATCTCCAGCCTCAACCTTGGCTGATAAATCGTGACTTAAATAATCATGAGAACCAGGATTCAATTCTTCATCCTTTAATAACTCCGCAACTGTATCTGCATGTGTATCTACCGGCTTCTCTTCCCCATCAAGGACAAGCGTGACCGAAGCTTTTGTAGTTTCAAACACGATAAAGCCGGAGACTAAACCTAGTACAATTACACTTAAACAAATCATGAATACGTTCTTTCCACCCTTAACGCGAGCAAAAAAGTTTTCCATGTTCGATTTCATTGTCATAGTTACCCCCTGAACCGACTGTGTTTCAAAAAGAAAAGCTTCTTACTTATCCCCAATTGCTAGTTTAGTAGAAAAGGCATCTACTTTGATCTTGTATGATGGGAGAAGTTATTTTTAAAAGCATCCTATCATTTCTTTTCAACGACAACGGTCTTTTTTATTAGCGACTAATACCGAATAATGTCATAGCATTTTCGGATGTTCTTCTTGCTAATTCTTCATAATCCATTTCTTTCAAATCCGCAATTTGTTCAGCGATGAGCTTCACATATGAAGGTTCATTTCGCTTCCCGCGGTTTGGGTGTGGTGCTAGAAAAGGACAGTCCGTTTCAATTAGCAAACGATCAATTGGTATTTCTTTCGCTACTTCTTTTGGTAGTTTAGCGTTCTTAAACGTTACTGGTCCACCTAGAGAAATGTAGAAATTCATATCAAGGCACTCATTAGCCTCTTCTACAGTTCCAGCGAAACAGTGCATGATGCCACCTACCTCAGCTGCATTTTCTTCTTTCAATACATCAATGACATCTCGCGTCGCTTCACGATTATGTATGATGATCGGTAATTTCACTTTTTTCGCAAGTTGAATTTGCTTACGAAAAACATCTTTTTGTATGTCATGAGGTGATTTGTCCCAATGATAATCAAGTCCCATTTCACCGATTGCTACTACTTTTGGATGACCAGCAAGTTCTTCAATCCACTCAAGGTCCTCTTCTTTCATATCAATCGCATCAACAGGATGCCAACCTACGGCTGCATAAAGAAAATCATACTGTTCAACAAGTTCCATAGCATGTGTTATCGTTTCACGATCAAAACCAACAACAACCATCTTGCTTACTCCCGCTGTCTGGGCACGCTCAATTACTTCTTTTTGATCTTCGGAAAATTGTTCAACATTCAAATGCGTGTGTGTGTCGAATAACATGTCAAAACTCCTTCTCCGCTCTAGTACGATGCTAGTGTACCAAATGTCCTAGTTATTTTCTAAGTCTAAACAGTTTCATTTTAATTACATTTTGTTTACAATGCTCACAAAATAAGTTAGAATATTCTGTATATTAAGGTGTTTTGGTTCTTTTTTATATACTTATCTTGCAACTCAAAATGGAAGTTTAGTCACAAATAGCAAAGTAAATGGCAGGGATTTATTGTGAATTAGAAAGTAAAAAAGACCCGGTCTATTTTAAGACCGAGTCATGAGTCATTATTTGATTTGTGTTCCATTTGGCAAGCTTTCAGCAATAGTCGACAATTTCAGCTCGCCGTCATGCTCACCTGCTAGAATCATACCTTCAGATAATTCTCCTCTAAGCTTTACTGGCTTAAGATTGGAAACACAAACAACTTTTTTGCCGATGAGTTCCTCTGGTTTATAATGTTTTGCAATTCCTGAAACAACTTGTCTCGTTTCATAACCAAGATCTAATTTTAATTTCAATAACTTATTGGCTTTTTTCACCGGCTCTACTTCAAGTACTTGGGCGACTCTTAAATCAACTTTTGTAAAGTCATCAATTGAAATCTCATCTAAATCTGGTTTTTCAATTGGCGGTGCTTCCTTAACGACATTGCCACCCATTTGTTCAACTATATATGCAACCTCTTCTTCACGGTCAAGTCTTGGGAAAAGCGGAGCATCTTTTTGAACCGTTGTACCACCGAATCCTTTTTTGAATCCTAATGATTCCCAGCTTGTTTTCTCGCCTTCTTCAATACCTAGCTGTGACCAGATCTTTTTAGGCGTTTGCGTAAGGAAAGGCTGCAATAGAATACCCACTTGTCTCAATGATTCAGCGAGGTGAACCATTACAGCACCAAGCTTGTCTTTATGAGTTTCTTCTTTAGCAAGAATCCATGGTTCTGTTTCATCAATGTACTTGTTCGTTCGACTAATGAGCTGCCAAATCGAAGCAAGGGCAACTGAAAACTCCATGTTTTCAAGAGAGGTCTCTACTTTGGAAATTGTTGAATCTACCATCTCTACAAGAGTATCATCAAAATCTGTGACCGATCCTTCATACAGAGGTACTTCACCGTCGAAGTACTTAGCGATCATCGCTACTGTTCGATTTAACAGGTTGCCGAGATCGTTCGCCAAATCATGATTGATTCGCTCCACAAAGCTCTCAGGTGTAAAGACGCCATCTGAACCGAACGGTACTTCACGCAATAAATAATAACGTAAAGCATCAAGTCCATAGCGATCAATTAAGGTAACTGGGTCAACCACATTACCTTTGGATTTAGACATTTTTCCATCTTTCATTAACAACCAACCATGAGCAAAAACTTTCTTTGGTAACGGCAGGTCTAGTGACATCAGCATAATTGGCCAGTAAATCGTATGGAAACGAACGATTTCTTTCCCAACAAGATGCACATCCGCTGGCCAGAACTTATTATAAAGCTCATCATTCTCAGTGCCATACCCAAGGGAGGTGATGTAATTGGACAATGCATCGATCCAAACATAAATGACATGTTTCGGATCTCCTGGAACTTTAACACCCCAGTCAAAAGAAGTTCTTGATACCGCAAGATCCTCAAGACCAGGCTTGATAAAGTTATTGATCATTTCATTTTTTCGAGATTCCGGCTGGATAAACTCGGGATTGTCTTCATAAAATTTCAATAGACGATCGGAATACTTGCCCATTTTAAAGAAGTAGGACTCTTCCTTTACTTTCTCCACCTCACGTCCACAGTCGGGACATTTCCCATCGACTAACTGGCGTTCAGTAAAGAAGGACTCACATTGTGTGCAATACCAACCTTCATATTGGTCAAGGTAGATATCACCCTTCTCATACATCTTTTGAAAAATCGTTTCGACAATTTCCTCGTGACGCTTTTCGGTTGTACGGATAAAATCATCGTAACTAATGTCTAACTTATCCCACAAATCTTTAATGCCAGCAACGATGTCATCAACATACTTCTGAGGAGTAACCCCCTGCTCGTGTGCTTTCTTTTGGATCTTTTGCCCATGTTCATCCGTTCCTGTTAAATACTGAACATCAAAACCTCTTAAACGCTTGTAACGTGCCATAGCGTCTCCTGCTACAGTTGTGTAGGCATGACCTATGTGGAGCTTTCCACTAGGATAATAGATCGGTGTCGTAATATAAAACGTCTTGTCACCCATGTTGCTTCCTCCTTGATTAAAACAGTGATAAAGTGAAAAGCTTAATTCGTTCTTTAGAACAGTGAATCCCCCACCTTAACGCAAAATTGACTCACGTTTAGAGGTGGGGGCTACTGGATAAAAAGCTCCCGCCCCATGTAGGACGAGAACGTTAGCAACTCTCAACTACAGCCCGCGTTTGCGTATCGCTGTGTAACGTCATTTTGTTCATTCAAGTACAATTCTTCTTCATCAAAATATAACTAATTTAAGGAAGAAATGCAAGGAAGCGGAGCTTAAATCGCGTAACCTACACAAATTTACAATTAATGTCGAAGGATTTACAAGAAAATTGTCGAATCATTTATTTAAGGAAGTCAGGTTTTGGTAATAATATAGTACTTCGAATCCCGTAACAAACCTATTATAGGAAATATTTACCCGATTAAAAGGATTGACGCTTATGGGAAACACTGGTATTATATAGAACATAAATAGAGAAATTTGTCGAATCCTGACGTAATTAATAAAAAATTGGGAATAGGGGAGTATAAAACATGAAATCTACTGGTATTGTACGTAAAGTTGACGAGCTTGGCCGTGTTGTTATTCCGATCGAACTACGCCGTACACTTGGTATTGCAGAAAAGGACGCTCTTGAAATCTACGTTGACGATGAGCGCATCATCCTAAAAAAGTATAAGCCTAACATGACTTGCCAGGTAACTGGTGAAGTATCCGATGACAATCTTGCCATCGGTAACGGCAAACTAATCCTTAGTCGCGAAGGTGCGGAGCAAGTATTGGAAGAAATCCAAAAAGCTCTTGCTAAATAATGAACGTATAGAAAAGCTCCTGCCAATAAAGGCAGGAGCTTTTTTTGTACTCTAAGATTCTACATGATAGGCCTGATACACTTCTCTTTTTGGTAGCTCGCGATCAATCGACACTTGTTTGATCGCATCCTTACTTTTCATTCCGTCATTAATATAGTGTTCTACATGATCTCGTAAGGTGAAATCTTCCCACCAAAGCTCTTCATTCACTTCTTCGGCTATGCCACCTTCGACGATCACACAAAATTCACCACGGATTTCATTTTCTTCAAACCAGCGAAGCACCTCTTCAACTGATCCCCTAATAAACTCTTCATATTTCTTCGTTAATTCTCTTGCTATAATAATTTCTCTGTTTCCCAGAACTTCAAGAACCGCTTTCATCATTTCTTTTAAGCGATGAGGAGCCTCATAGAATAGAACTGGTGAAGGAATTGTTTTTAGCTGTTGTAATTCAATTTTCCGCTCTTTCTTTTGTCTAGATAAAAAACCATAATAATAGAAATGCTGTGTTGGCAAACCTGATGCCACAAGAGCAGTAATTGCTGCATTCGCACCTGGTAAGGGAATAACAGGGATTTCCTCTGCCACACATGCTGACACAATTTCATAACCAGGATCTGAAATAGCGGGCATTCCAGCATCGCTAATAAGGGCAATACTTTGTCCTTCCCTTAATCGCTCCAGAAGTTTATATCCACTCGATTCCTTGTTATGTTCATGATAGCTAATCAACCGTGTCTCAATCTCAAAATGATTCGTTAGCTTTTTTGATTGTCTTGTATCTTCTGCAGCAATAAGATCTACGTCTTTTAACGTCTGAATAGCGCGGAAAGTCATATCATTCAGGTTTCCGATAGGGGTAGGTACGAGATAAAGTTTACCTGTCTCGCTCTCTTTGTAACTCTTCTGACTCCACATGAACTTGCCTCTTTTCTTTTATTATCTTTTCTTTTTGAATACGAGATAGTTGTTTGATCCGATATTCTTCTTGCATTGCTTCACTTTTTGTCTCATATTCCGCTTGATAAACGAGGCGTAGTGGACCTCTCCCCCTCGTATATTTTGCACCTTTTCCACATTCATGTTGAGCTAATCGATGAGATAAGTCCGTCGTATAGCCTGTATAATAACTACCATCTCGACATTCGAGCATATAGACAAAATGACTATAGTTCTTCATAAACATTTCTCATCTCGTCACTATACGTATTATCTTTCTGATAAACGATGAACGGCGGCAACACTTTTAAATCAGGCTTCCCATCTTTAATTCCTTCTATTAATAGCGTATTTGCTTCTTTACCAGCTTTCGGATATACGAGCTGCATTCTCTTAGGTTCAACACGGTATTTTCTCATTAGCGTCACAATATCAAGTAACCTCTCAGGACGATGAACCAGTGATACCTTCCCACCCTGTTTCGCTAAACGACTGCAAGATTGAATAACATCTTCGAGAGTACACATAACTTCATGTCGGGCGATGGTAAGGTGTTCATTTAGATTACGCTGTTCATTTCGCTTACTTTGAAAATAGGGTGGGTTGCATGTTACTGCATCATAAGATTCCTTTAATAACCCAGCAGGTAGGTCCCGAATATCCCCATGATGTAGGGTAAGCTGATCATTAAGGTCATTTAAATCCACACTTCTCGTCCCCATGTCATATAGCCGATCTTGAATTTCGACCGCATCAATCGGAACCTGACTTCTTCTCGATAATAGAAGTGGAATAATGCCATTACCTGTACAAAGATCAATTATTTTACCACGTTTTATCGGCACCCAGGCAAATCGCGCAAGTAGAACGGCATCTAGAGAAAAAGAAAATACCGTTGGGCTTTGAATAATTCTTAATTCATTTTCAATGATGTAATCAATCCGTTCATCATCATATAAATGCATGATGCTTTTCTCCTATCTATTTTAATTCTTTAGTGAACAAGTTATATAATTGTAAAAAAGGTCTTTCCAGATGTGGAAAGACCAAATCACTACTTTTTATT
The DNA here is from genome assembly GCF_015234585.1 of Pseudalkalibacillus hwajinpoensis. NCBI lineage: Bacteria > Bacillati > Bacillota > Bacilli > Caryophanales > Guptibacillaceae > Guptibacillus > Guptibacillus hwajinpoensis. The sequence goes on along the minus strand of NZ_JADFCM010000011.1, from coordinate 37,749 downwards.
TAAGAACGACAAGCAAAAAAGACAATCTCCCTCTGTCCGGATGCTACCGTAATGGAGATTACAAATATGAAAACCTTCTTGATATAATCTCGCAAGATTATCATATCCTTCTCCAACTTCTGGTTTACCGCGCTTCTTTTTGCCAGATGAATGACTCTTCGGCTCGGAAGTTTGTTCTAACCGCTCTCGCAAGTGGTGATTCTCAATTTCGAGATGGTGATTTTCTTCCAGCAGTCCTGCAAGATGTTCTTTTAGTTCGCCTAATTGTTTGTATAAGTCACCAATCTGTTCTTCCATTGAGCTTACACGTGAAAAAACTTCTTTTTTCTCCACTTCCGTTCCACCTCAATCAATCTGTGGCTTGCGTAGATACTGCGCCGTCTTGTATCAATTCATCAAGCGTATATTCTGTCACGCGGTTGAGTTCAAATAATTCGACCTGAACAAGACGTTCCAGTATATTCAACCCAACAACTTTTCCTTTACCTTGTCCGGTTTGAATCGTCTTCCCAACGTCTGGAAGCTCTTTTTTGCCGGATTCGTATGCATCGTTCTCATATTTCAAGCAGCACATTAACCTGCCGCAAAGTCCAGAAATTTTAGCAGGATTTAAAGATAGATTTTGATCTTTAGCCATCTTAATCGAAACAGGTTCAAAATCGCCAAGCCATGTTGAGCAACAAAGCATTCGGCCACATGGTCCAATTCCACCAAGCATCTTCGCTTCATCTCTTACACCAATCTGACGAAGTTCAATTCTTGTTCTAAAGATGGATGCGAGCCCTTTCACAAGTTCGCGGAAATCTACTCTTCCATCTGCTGTAAAGTAAAAGATGATCTTATTCCGATCAAATGTATATTCAACATCAACAAGCTTCATATCAAGCTTGTACTCTTCAATTTTAGAAACACACACTTCAAAAGCTTCTTCAGCTGCGTGTTTATTATCTTCTACCGCAAGGCGATCTTTTTCATCAGCTATGCGAATTACTTTCTTAAGAGGAAGTACAACATCCTCTTCATCAACTTGCTTGTTTGCTAATACGACTTTGCCAAATTCAACCCCTCTTGCAGTCTCCACGATAACAAATTCTTTGTTGGACACCTGGAGGCTACTCGGATCAAAGTAATAGATCTTCCCCGCTTTCTTAAAGCGAACGCCAACTACTTCATACACAAACTTATCCCTCCCGTAACCTGAGTACTAGCTGTTCCATCACAAACTGCGGGTTTGTGTTTGCACTCAGACGTCTTTTGGCATCAAGTATCGCCATCATATGCTGACTTATCTTCTTTCTCCCGAATTGAAGGGCATAACGTTCGAGCTTATCCTTCTGATCTGCATAGACAATCCGATTATCCTGCAGTTGTATTTTCATTATATCCTTATACCAAAAAAGCATAAGATTAAGTCCCATATCCTGCTGCGTTTTATCCTTAAAATGAGCTAGCCATTTGTCATGGATCGTTAGGAAAACCTGATGAGGTCTTTCCTTCAACTCTTCAGTCAATTGTATCACTATCGCTCTAGCCTGTGCAAACCACTCATCAAGCGCCAACTCCTTTGCTGCACGCTGATCATTCGTTAATTGAGCAGCTAATTTAGCAAGGTGTGGTGTTACTCCGTCATTCACTAAGGCTTGTTCAACCCCATTTGTTGAAAGGGGTTGAAATGTAATAACCTGGCACCTCGAATAAATCGTGGATAGAATATGCTGCTTTTGCTCTGTTAAGAGAATAGCCATCGTCATTTGTCCTGGCTCTTCAAGAAATTTAAGTAAACTATTAGCAGCTTGAGTTGTCATTCGATCTGAATGATTCAATATATAAACTTTCTTTCGAGATTCTACCCCAAGATAAGAGAATTCCTTCTGAAGCTTACGAATTTGATCGATTTTAATCGATTGTCCATCAGGTTCTAGGAGATGAAGATCGGGATGATTTCCAGAATCAATCCTTTTACAGTCTCTGCAGTTTTGACACGGATCGATTCCTGTTCTTTCCTGACAAAAATACGTTTTCGCCATATGAACCGCAATATCTTTTTTGCCTGTTCCTGCCCCACCGTCAAATAAATACGCATGAGAAAGACGTTCTTTCTTGAAACTATTTATGACCATTCTAACAACCGTGGGTTGCCGGTCTTTTAATTCATTCCAATCTGTCATTGCTATCACTCATCCTACCGTGCATATTAAAAATGATGGAAGGCCTCTACTGGAAGAACAAATACCGTTGCTCCTCCAACTGACACTTCAACAGGATACGGTACATAAGAATCTGCATTTCCTCCCATCGGAGAGACCGGTGCCACCATCTGTTCTCTACTCTGACAATTGTCTTTAATAATATCAAGAAGCTTTTGTACACGATGATCTTCCGTACCTACTAGAAATGTCGTATTTCCTGCACGTAAAAATCCACCTGTAGTCGCAAGCTTTGTCGCCTGGAAATTATGATCGACCAGGGCATTGGATAACCGATTGCTATCCTTATCCTGAACGACAGCCATTACTAGTTTCATGTGTATCCCTCCCCGGGCGGCAAGCATGCACCCGTCAATTAGTTATTACTACAATAGTTATCCCACAACACTGTAAAATCCTTTTTTATTGACGAAAAAATCTCATCGACAGCATTTTCACCATCGATCAAATGAATCCGTTCATTATTATTTTTATATAATTCCAGAAAAGCTTCTCTCACCTTTTCATGATAAGCTGTTCCTTTTTGTTCAATACGATCAAGTTGATTTCTTGCTGCCATTCTTTCTTTACCAACAGAAACAGGAAGATCAATCATATAGCTTCGATCAGGTGTTAGCCCTCCTGTTGCAAATTCATTGATGACCTTTATCGTTTCTACATCTAGTCCAAGGCCAACCCCCTGATAAGCCACTGATGCATCAACAAAGCGATCACATAGTACAAGATATCCTTCATTTAATGCTGGAAGAATCTTTTCTCTCACATGCTGAGCTCGGGATGAAGCATAAAGAAGTACTTCCGTCTCATCCACCATCTCTTCATGTTCTGGATTAAGGATCAAAGATCTAATTTGATCGCTTATAGCTGTACCACCTGGCTCTCTTGTATGAATAAAACGAATGCCTTTTTCGTTTAAATAATCGGCTAGTTTTTGAACCTGTGTTGACTTACCTGCGCCATCCGGTCCTTCAAATGTTATAAATAATCCTTTCAATGCCCTACTCCTCTTCTATTGCAATCTCAATCATATCACCATTCATCCCCTGTATGTGTCCTCCGCCATTCAACACTGTTTCTACTAGTTGGATCTTACCTAAAGTTATGCGCTCCCCTGGCAGAACGATAGGTATTCCTGGGGGATAGGGGATAATGGCTTTCGCTGCAATTAAACCAACAGCGTTTCTAATACTAACTGTATTGGTATTCATCGTTTCCAACTTCGCAAAAGAATAAGCAGGAAATGTTATCTCTTCATGATTCAACTGATTCATAGATATTCTAAATGTGACTTCATCCCTATGAACTGCAATCCTTTCAAATGCCTGTAACGTTCGCTCATAAGCCTCACCATTAAATGCTATGGGACAAATGAGCAAAATGTTTAATGGGTCACTAAGCTCAACAAATATACCTTCATTCTCAAGCTTTTTTGCCAAATCATATCCTGAGGTGCCAGATAACTGGACCGTTATTTTTATTGGATCAATCTGCTTATAAGCATGACTTACATCTCCAATAACGTTTATACCAGGAATCTTATTCAGCCGGTGCTTAAACTGAAGAATCTCTTCTAAAATTTGACCAAGTTGTTTATCAGGAAGTGAAGAAATATAGTGTCTTGCTAAATCGAGCGAAGCCATGATCGGGTATGAAGGGCTGCTTGATTGAAAGACTTGTAAATAATCGTTTATTGCATTCCTATATTTCGGATCACCTATATGTAAGTATGAGCCCATCGTCATGGCAGGGAGTGTTTTATGTGCTGATTGAACAACAACATCTGCTCCTTGTTTCAAAGCACTTTCAGGAAAAAACCTTTCTTTTACAAAATGTGCACCATGTGCTTCATCAACAAGAACCGGAATTCCTTTCTGATGAGCATAAGAAATGATCGGTTTTAGATCTTTCGTCATTCCGTAATAATTTGGGTTTGTCAGTACGATTGCTTTAATATTCTTATATTTTGTGATCGCTCGATGGATGAGATCGACTGACACACCTGTTGAAACCTGACTTTCCTCATCAATGGATGGACTAAGAAAAATAGGATGTGCTTTCGATAAGCGAAGTCCATTTAGTACTGATTTGTGACAGTTCTTCTGAACAAGAACAATGTCCCCTTCAGAACATAATGCCATGATCATCGCAAGGTTACCAGCTGAAGATCCCCCTACCAAAAAGCGGCTTTCAATACTTCCATAAAGATCAGCAGTAAGCTGCTCTGCCATCTTAATTGGACCGTCTGCATGATGAAGATCATCTAGTCCAGAAAGTTCTGTGGCATCTATATTCAATATTTCTTTAAATGAGTTATCTGCACTTCTATAAGTTGAAAAAACCGTACCGTTTTTATGACCTGGTACATGAAATGAGAGGGGATTCTGATCCTTCCACATAGTTAATGCTTCATATAAAGGTGCTTGATCTGCTTTATTCATAAAACCAACTTCTATCTATCGAAGATTCATTGCTTATACTAGTATTCTATCATTATCTAGACTTTCGGAGAAGTAAAGGCGCAAGCAAATCTGTATCGTCTCTTCCTACCTACTGCTACTTCACATTCGTACGTAAAAAAGCAGATAGCCTATAAAACAGCTATCTGCTTATGCTAATCGACTAAGTCGTAGTTTTCGTAGTTTTTCAAGATAAAATTGATAGTTTTCATGACTGGTATCTGTTTGAATTACCTTTCGCTCACACTCATAACAAATAAATCGGTCGCAAATATGAATACCTTTTAAACTGTGTTCTTCGCAAACAAGACAGCACTCACTTAAGCTATGCCTGATTGTCTTCTCCATCTTCCCACCTCCATGGTAAAAGCTTTGCCCAATTATAGTGGATCTATACCGATTCACTTCATTTCAGCCTATTTTTTTCTTCTTTCTATGGATATGTGGCTGTAACTTATCCCGTGTCAGTGATTTTAAAAAAGAAAGAAAATTTCATAGGTATATTATCCTTGTAGGATAAGAAGATATAAGAAGATACGAATTTAATTCCGCTATATTTCAGATGTTTCCGCGAAAATCGGATTTTTTCCGCGCTTTCCCTCCCATGATAATTCCGCAAACGTAAAAAACCATACAAAAAAGCGAGAAACCCTCAGGTCTCTCGCTTCTCTTATGTTGCCCAGCGACGTCCTACTCTTGCAGGGGGAGATCCCCCAACTACCATCGGCGCTGAAGAGCTTAACTTCCGTGTTCGGCATGGGAACGGGTGTGACCTCTTCGCCATCATCACTAGACTAACAGGATGTTAGCCGTTCGGTGTTCACCACAGGACGTGGTGGCACTTAATCGAACTTCCTTATTTCAGGTGTTCCCTGAAAACTAGATAGCACTCGCAACGTTTTCCAATTTAATCGGTTAAGCCCTCGATCGATTAGTATTCGTCAGCTCCACGTGTTGCCACGCTTCCACCCCGAACCTATCTACCTCATCATCTCTAAGGGATCTTACCAGCTTAATGCTGTGGGAAATCTCATCTCGAGGGGGGCTTCATGCTTAGATGCTTTCAGCACTTATCCCTTCCACACGTAGCTACCCAGCTATGCTCCTGGCGGAACAACTGGTACACCAGCGGTGTGTCCATCCCGGTCCTCTCGTACTAAGGACAGCTCCTCTCAAATTTCCTGCGCCCGCGACGGATAGGGACCGAACTGTCTCACGACGTTCTGAACCCAGCTCGCGTACCGCTTTAATGGGCGAACAGCCCAACCCTTGGGACCTACTTCAGCCCCAGGATGCGATGAGCCGACATCGAGGTGCCAAACCTCCCCGTCGATGTGGACTCTTGGGGGAGATAAGCCTGTTATCCCCAGGGTAGCTTTTATCCGTTGAGCGATGGCCCTTCCATGCGGAACCACCGGATCACTAAGCCCGACTTTCGTCCCTGCTCGACTTGTAGGTCTCGCAGTCAAGCTCCCTTGTGCCTTTACACTCTGCGAATGATTTCCAACCATTCTGAGGGAACCTTTGGGCGCCTCCGTTACACTTTAGGAGGCGACCGCCCCAGTCAAACTGCCCACCTGACACTGTCTCCGCACCGGATCACGGTGCTGGGTTAGAATGTCAGTACAGCCAGGGTAGTATCCCACCGACGCCTCCATCGAACCTGGCGGTCCGACTTCTATGGCTCCTACCTATCCTGTACAAGCTGTACCAAAATCCAATATCAGGCTACAGTAAAGCTCCATGGGGTCTTTCCGTCCTGTCGCGGGTAACCTGCATCTTCACAGGTACTATAATTTCACCGGGTCTCTCGTTGAGACAGTATCCAAGTCGTTGCACCTTTCGTGCGGGTCGGAACTTACCCGACAAGGAATTTCGCTACCTTAGGACCGTTATAGTTACGGCCGCCGTTTACTGGGGCTTCGATTCAGAGCTTCTCCCGTAAGGGATAACCCCTCCTCTTAACCTTCCAGCACCGGGCAGGTGTCAGCCCCTATACTTCGCCTTACGGCTTTGCAGAGACCTGTGTTTTTGCTAAACAGTCGCTTGGATCTTTTCACTGCGGCTCCCCTGGGCTATAAACCCGAGGAAGCACCCCTTCTCCCGAAGTTACGGGGTCATTTTGCCGAGTTCCTTAACGAGAGTTCTCCCGATCGTCTTAGGATTCTCTCCTCGCCTACCTGTGTCGGTTTGCGGTACGGGCACCTTTTTCCTCACTAGAGGCTTTTCTTGGCAGCGTAGAATCAAGGACTTCGGTACTAAATTTCCCTCGCCATCACGACTCAGCCTTCACGGTGAACGGATTTGCCTATTCACCAGCCTAATCGCTTGGACGCGCATTTCCAGCAGCGCGCTCTCCCTATCTTTCTGCGTCCCCCCGTCGTTCAAACGGAAAGGAGGTGGTACAGGAATATCAACCTGTTATCCATCGCCTACGCCTTTCGGCCTCGGCTTAGGTCCCGACTAACCCTGAGCGGACGAGCCTTCCTCAGGAAACCTTGGGCTTTCGACGGACAAGATTCTCACTTGTCTTTCGCTACTCATACCGGCATTCTCACTTCTAAGCGCTCCACCAGTCCTTTCGGTCTGACTTCACAGCCCTTAGAACGCTCTCCTACCATTGTCGTAAGACAATCCACAGCTTCGGTGATACGTTTAGCCCCGGTACATTTTCGGCGCAGCGTCACTCGACCAGTGAGCTATTACGCACTCTTTAAATGATGGCTGCTTCTAAGCCAACATCCTGGTTGTCTAAGCAACGCCACATCCTTTTCCACTTAACGTATACTTTGGGACCTTAGCTGGTGGTCTGGGCTGTTTCCCTCTCGACTACGGATCTTATCACTCGCAGTCTGACTCCCGCGGATAAATCGTTGGCATTCGGAGTTTGACTGGATTCGGTAATCCGGTAAGGACCCCTAGTCCAATCAGTGCTCTACCTCCAAGATTCTTGCCGCGAGGCTAGCCCTAAAGCTATTTCGGAGAGAACCAGCTATCTCCAGGTTCGATTGGCATTTCACCGCTACCCACACCTCATCCCCGCATTTTTCAACATGCGTGGGTTCGGGCCTCCATTCAGTGTTACCTGAACTTCACCCTGGACATGGGTAGATCACCTGGTTTCGGGTCTACGACCACGTACTATTTCGCCCTATTCAGACTCGCTTTCGCTGCGGCTCCGCCTTCTCAGCTTAACCTTGCACGGGATCGTAACTCGCCGGTTCATTCTACAAAAGGCACGCTGTCACCCATTAACGGGCTCCAACTAGTTGTAGGCACACGGTTTCAGGTTCTTTTTCACTCCCCTTCCGGGGTGCTTTTCACCTTTCCCTCACGGTACTGGTTCACTATCGGTCACTAGAGAGTATTTAGCCTTGGGAGATGGTCCTCCCGGATTCCGACGGGGTTTCACGTGTCCCGCCGTACTCAGGATCCGTCTCGGAGGGCATCGGATTTTGACTACAGGATTGTTACCTTCTCTGATGGACCTTTCCAGGTCGCTTCGTCTATCCGTGCCTTTGTAACTCCAAAGAGACGTCCTACAACCCCAGAGGGCAAGCCCTCTGGTTTGGGCTGATTCCGTTTCGCTCGCCGCTACTCAGGAAATCGCGTTTGCTTTCTCTTCCTCCGGGTAATGAGATGTTTCAGTTCCCCGGGTCTGCCTTCCATTCCCTATGTATTCAGAAATGGATACCATCCTATTAAAGATGGTGGGTTCCCCCATTCGGAAATCTCCGGATCAAAGCGTACTTACAGCTCCCCGAAGCATATCGGTGTTCGTCCCGTCCTTCTTAGGCTTCTAGTGCCAAGGCATCCACCGTGCGCCCTTAGTAGCTTAACCTTCGATTTGTGTGGCGTAAGCCATCACGCATCAGTTATTACTAAGTTATTGCATAAAAATAATTATTGGATGTCGTTGTTTGTGCTATCTAGTTTTCAAGGAACAAGGCTACTACTTGAATCCGCCTAAGCTTCATCACTTCACCTATTTTGAAAGAATAAATCATTCTTTCAAAACTAAACGAAACGCTCATGTAAGGTTGGTAACGTAAGTTACCTTCGTAATTCTCCATAGAAAGGAGGTGATCCAGCCGCACCTTCCGATACGGCTACCTTGTTACGACTTCACCCCAATCATTTGTCCCACCTTCGGCGGCTGGCTCCATAAAGGTTACCCCACCGACTTCGGGTGTTACAAACTCTCGTGGTGTGACGGGCGGTGTGTACAAGGCCCGGGAACGTATTCACCGCGGCATGCTGATCCGCGATTACTAGCAATTCCGGCTTCATGCAGGCGAGTTGCAGCCTGCAATCCGAACTGAGAACGGCTTTATGGGATTCGCTTCACCTCGCGGTGTTGCTGCCCTTTGTACCGTCCATTGTAGCACGTGTGTAGCCCAGGTCATAAGGGGCATGATGATTTGACGTCATCCCCACCTTCCTCCGGTTTGTCACCGGCAGTCACCTTAGAGTGCCCAACTAAATGCTGGCAACTAAGATCAAGGGTTGCGCTCGTTGCGGGACTTAACCCAACATCTCACGACACGAGCTGACGACAACCATGCACCACCTGTCACTCTGTCCCCCGAAGGGGAACGTCCTGTCTCCAGGATTGTCAGAGGATGTCAAGACCTGGTAAGGTTCTTCGCGTTGCTTCGAATTAAACCACATGCTCCACTGCTTGTGCGGGCCCCCGTCAATTCCTTTGAGTTTCAACCTTGCGGTCGTACTCCCCAGGCGGAGTGCTTAATGTGTTAACTTCAGCACTGAGGGTGGAACCCCCCAACACCTAGCACTCATCGTTTACGGCGTGGACTACCAGGGTATCTAATCCTGTTTGCTCCCCACGCTTTCGCGCCTCAGCGTCAGTTACAGACCAGAGAGCCGCCTTCGCCACTGGTGTTCCTCCACATATCTACGCATTTCACCGCTACACGTGGAATTCCACTCTCCTCTTCTGCACTCAAGTCCTCCAGTTTCCAATGACCCTCCACGGTTGAGCCGTGGGCTTTCACATCAGACTTAAAAGACCGCCTGCGCGCGCTTTACGCCCAATAATTCCGGACAACGCTTGCCACCTACGTATTACCGCGGCTGCTGGCACGTAGTTAGCCGTGGCTTTCTGGTTAGGTACCGTCAAGGTACCGCCCTATTCGAACGGTACTTGTTCTTCCCTAACAACAGAGCTTTACGACCCGAAGGCCTTCGTCACTCACGCGGCGTTGCTCCGTCAGACTTTCGTCCATTGCGGAAGATTCCCTACTGCTGCCTCCCGTAGGAGTCTGGGCCGTGTCTCAGTCCCAGTGTGGCCGATCACCCTCTCAGGTCGGCTACGCATCGTCGCCTTGGTAAGCCATTACCTTACCAACTAGCTAATGCGCCGCGGGCCCATCCTGCAGTGTTAGCTCGAAAGCCAACTTTCAACATTGCACCATGCGGTGCGATGTATTACCCGGTATTAGCTCCGGTTTCCCGGAGTTATCCCAGTCTGCAGGGCAGGTTGCCCACGTGTTACTCACCCGTCCGCCGCTAAGATCAGGGAGCAAGCTCCCATCTCTTCGCTCGACTTGCATGTATTAGGCACGCCGCCAGCGTTCGTCCTGAGCCAGGATCAAACTCTCCGATAGAAAGCTTAATCTAGCTTTAAAACAATGTTTTGTTTCCGTAGAAACAACTACTTACATGGCGTTTCGTTCAGTTTTCAAAGATCAATTTGTTTCTTTCAATGTCGTTTTCAGCGACTTTATTAATATACCATATTAACTCCGTCAGCGTCAATAACTTTTTTGGAATTCTTTTCGGCGTCAACCGCGTTGTTGCGGCGACTTATATAACTATATCAGGGTTAACTCTGTTACGCAACCCCTTTTTCAAAAGTTATTTCAGAAAAACAAAAAAGGACTCTTTTAGTTACATGAGTCCTTTTCATTCAACCTATCAAAATCAGTTCAATTGCAGCCAGAGCTATAAGGCCAGGAACGCCTAGAAAACCGGTGATCACTGCTGTCCCGGGATTAATAGGAACATGGAGGTCAAATGGAGTGCCGAATGTATTGAGAAAGAATAGAAGTAATGCACCGATTGCTAACTTGATTAACCCCTGCCCAATCCAACGCATCGGCTTCAGTGGTGCCCCCACAAAAAGAAGCAAAACAATACTGAAGACAAATAAGCCAATAATAAGTTTAGGATCCATAATAGGCCTCCACTCTTTTTTTCAGAATTACTAAAGCATATGTCTGTCCAAATAAAAAAGAACGGGAGGTTTATCCCATTCTTATCTTTCTTCGTTTTGCTTCTTTTAATAGAAAGAAGTATTTTGCTTCATCCACTTTAAGCTTCGCAAGAACGGCTCCAGAAGGCTCAACACTGCGCTCTACGATTTCTTTTTGATTGTTCCATACATCTTTTAATTCGTATAGCGTCTGAATCAAACGCTCATCAGCGTCTTTCCGCAAATAGCCTTTACGTTTGAAGAACATTTGCTTCCCTCCTGATGCTACAATTCACGACGTCCTTCCATTGCTTTCGAAAGGGTGACTTCATCAGCATACTCAAGATCGCCCCCAACAGGGAGACCATGAGCAATACGAGTAATACGAATACCTGTAGGCTTAACCAGGCGAGCAATATACATCGCTGTTGCTTCTCCTTCAATCGTCGGGTCCGTCGCTAGTATAATTTCTGTTACCTTATCATCCTGCAGACGTTTCAATAACTCTGGTACCTTGATATCTTCAGGCCCAATACCTTCAACAGGAGAAATAGCACCATGAAGAACATGGTATAAACCTGTGTAGTCTTTCATTTTTTCGATAGCAATAACATCTTTAGCATCTTGAACGACACAGATAATCGTCTCATCGCGATGGCTATCTGAACAAATACGACAAGGATCGGTGTCTGTAATGTGATTACACACAGAACAATAAGTTAACTGACGCTTTGCATTAACTAACGCTTTTCCGAAATCAAGGACATCATCATCATTCATTTCAAGAACGAAAAAAGCCAGGCGGACCGCCGTTTTTGGTCCGATTCCCGGCAATTTCATAAAACTGTCGATCAGTTTTGATATTGGTTCAGGATAATGCACCTGCGTACCCCCTAAAACATTCCTGGCATATTAAGACCCTGTGTAAATTTGCCCATGTCTTTGTTTACCAATTCATCTACATTACGTAGTGCATCATTCGTTGCAGCAAGCACAAGGTCTTGTAGCATGTCGATATCATCTGGATCTACGACCTCTTCTTTTACAATTACTTCAAGGATTTCTTTATGACCATTCGCTTTAACTAGAACCATACCGCCGCCAGCTGTACCTTCAACGATTTTATCCTTTAGTTCTTCTTGAGCTTTCGCCATATCCTTTTGCATTTTTTGCATTTGTTTCATCATGTTATTCATGTTTCCTCCGCCACCCATGCCACGTTTCATAAAAAATTCCTCCTTAGTTATTGTTCATTTTTATGTTTGAATATCTAATAAATCATCGCCGACAAGACGTCTTGCTTCAGCGATCAATGGATCTTCCGCCGGTTCAGCCCCTTTTTGATCAGGTTCTGGTTCATCTCTTGTTTTCAAGAATTCTGTGCGAATTTCCTTCCATTCTTGTTCCACAATTGCAACCATTTCTAACTGTTTACCAAGCGTTCGTGCTAATACTTGTTCAAGCGTTCCACGAATGTTGTCCTTCATTGCCATCTGGCAATGCATGTCATACTGAAAAGATAAAAGAAAGGTGTTGTCTGTAGCGGCCACCGGCTCACTATCTTTCAACCATGCATGTGCTGAGACTTTTTCCTGACGAACGTTCTCCATCACTTCTCCCCACACGCTTTTTACTTTCATTAAATCTTGCTTAGTAGCTTTCTTCAGCATCTCTTTTATTCTACCATGAGATACGCCGGATTTCTGTCTGGAAGGTTTAAATTGTTTCTTCTGTTTTGGTTCAGAACCTTCTTCTTGTTGCTTAACCGTAACGCCTTGTTCCTTGAGCGTTTTCAACTCATTTTCTAGCTTTTGAATACGATCAAGTAGTTCATTTTGGTCTTCTCCACCTTGTATAGGCTGACTACTCGTCTCTTCCTGGCAGATTTGAACAAGCGCTAATTCCAGAAAGATTCGTGGATGGTTCGTCCACTTCATTTCTTGCTGCGATCGATTCAATGTCTCAATAACAGTATAAATCCATTCTTTCCGAGAACGATCTCCCAAGTGCTGAAACGTTTCGTCGATTTTTACCCGTTCAACTACTTCTTCAAGCTGAGGCGCGGTTTGATATAGCAGTAAATCTCGGTAGTAATAAATTAAGTCTTCTAGAAAACGAGCAGCATCCTTCCCGTGATCCATTAATTCTTCTACTGCGTTCAAAGCTTCTGCCACATCTTTATTGTAGAAAGCCATCGCAATTTTCGAGATCATTTTTTGGGAAACGCTTCCTGTTACTGCAAGCACATCATCTAATACAACTTCAGCCTCACTATATGAGATTGCCTGATCAAGAATACTTAACGCATCTCGCATCCCACCATCTGCTGCTCGAGCAACTTGATAAAGCGCATCTTCTTCAACCTCTATATCCTGCGCTTTAATAATTGTTTGTAACCGTCCAACGATGTCCTGCGCCGTAATTCTTCTCATATCAAAACGCTGACACCTGGAAATGATGGTTAATGGGATTTTATGCGGCTCAGTGGTCGCAAGAATAAATACTACATGCTTTGGTGGCTCTTCTAACGTTTTCAGAAGGGCATTGAACGCTCCAGTTGAAAGCATGTGAACCTCATCTATGATATACACCTTATAAGAAACAGAACTCGGCGCATACTTTACTTTATCGCGAATATCACGGATGTCATCAACACCTGTGTTAGAGGCAGCATCAATTTCGATAACATCTGAAATCGAACCATCCGTAATCCCGAGACATGCTGAACATTCATTACATGGTTCAGCAACAGGTGCCTTCTCGCAGTTAATGGCCTTCGCAATAATTTTCGCAGCACTCGTTTTTCCCGTTCCTCGAGGTCCTGTAAACAAATAGGCGTGAGAGATTTTTTGCTGCATGAGTGCGTTTTGAATTGTTCTTGTTACATGCCCTTGACCAACCACATCTTCAAACGTTTGCGGTCGCCAAACGCGGTATAGCGCTTGATAACTCATTCGCCTACTCTCCTCCTAACCTCTTCATACATTTCTATTATACCGTTTCACCGCTTCTAATTCAAAAGACAATCAGATAAAACGATACTAAAAAACTCACCCTATTAAAAGAGTGAGTTTGAGCATTTAAATTAAGTAAACCGTGCACCTTCCTTTGATAAAGCAACCACAGGCGTTACCTGATCAGTTAGCTCGATCCGGGCACTCCCGCGGCACACAGAGGGTACCTACTTACTGCTGCTTCCTTCCGGACCTGACAGGGTTCATAGGACTCTGTTGCGCAGGACCCGAATGTCAACACCACTTATTCAGGGCAGACCCCGCAGTAGCTAAACCTCGGGAAGGGATTCAGTCTCGCTGTAGCGGATTGCGAGTACAGGGCACCGCTAATTCCCCACCTAGCACGGCAAATTTGATAACATTGTTGTGCACTCGAATGGTGCAAGATAAAGTATATCGTATTTCGACCAATTTAGCAACAGGTCTACTACACCGATAAATGTAACTGGCGGAGGCGAGAGGATTTGAACCCCCGCGACGCGTGAACGTCCTAACTGATTTCGAGTCAGCCCCCTTCAGCCAGACTTGGGTACGCCTCCATCTAACGTTGTCTCTTTGACAAAAAAACTATATCACGTCTCTTTCTGATTTTCAATGATTGACGATCGCTGCTTTTCTTCTTTTCGTTTTCGTCTTAAGTCACGAAAAAAAGCTGATAACATGGTTCCACATTCCTCTTCACAAACACCTGGCGTTACAGCTGCTTGATGATTAAAACGTGGATCCTCCAATAAATTCATTAATGTCCCAGCACATCCACCCTTTGGATCGTAGGCACCAAAGACCACACGCTCTACTCTAGAAAGAACAATCGCTCCACTACACATAGCGCAAGGCTCAAGGGTTACGTATAACGTGCAGTCAGTTAAGCGCCAAGACCCCACTTTACGACATGCTTCATCAATCGCAAGCAACTCTGCATGTGCTACAGATCGTTGTTCCGTTTCTCTAAGGTTATATGCAGAGGCAATCACTTCATTATCTTTTACAATGACTGCGCCTATGGGTACTTCACCTATGATTGAAGCTTTCTGTGCTTCCGTCATAGCAAGTCGCATAAACTGCTCATCTTTTTCAATTTGGTCCTGCATTCATTTCCATCCTTTACAGTCGTTTTATCTATTAATCGTTTGGGTAAACTACATATTATTCCAATTCATTTAAAGGAGAGGAGTTCATATGAGTAAGAAACACATTGAACATAGCCATCAAACTAATTCTGCCGCTCTTTTATTAATTGATGTGATCAATACAATGGATTTCGAAGATGCTGAACTTCTTGCTAGATACACAGAGAAAACAGCAGACAATATACAATCTTTAAAAAAAGAAGCGAAAGCAAAAGGGATGCCTGTTATCTATGTTAATGATAATTACGGCTTATGGCAATCTGACTTCAAAAAGGTCATCAACTATGCAGCCGAAGCAAATGGTCAACATCTTGTGGATCGCCTTGAGCCAGAAGACGATGATTATACTGTTGTGAAACCGAAGCATTCTGGCTTTTTCTCAACCCCACTCTCAACGTTACTCAAATTCTTGAACGTCAATACACTTATTCTAACTGGTTTTGCAGGAAACATTTGTGTACTCTTTACTGCGAATGATGCTTATATGAGGGAATACGATCTTTATATACCATCTGATTGCTGTGCCTCTAACGTTAAGGAGGATAATGACTATGCCCTTCGCTTAATGGAAGGAAACTTAAAAGCCAGTACACAAGCTTCAACTGAATTGGATATAGACGACCTTATTGAAAAAGCGAATCAGCGAAATACAACAACAGCTTATGAAGGATAACAAATGACCCCTCTTCCATAGAAGAGGGGTCATTTGTTATGAGCTTGTTTGGAAATAAGCCGGTCTTTGTTCAAAAGCAGCATTTAAATACGTAACCATTAATTTATCATCGAAAAGCTTGCTACCTTTACGAAGACTCTGACAGTAGCCGTCTCTAAACTCAAGACGATCGATTAAAAACGAATTGCCGAATCCGCTATTTACTGTAACTTCAATCACACGTTCTTTAGCCGCAAAGGCAAGGGTCGTATCATTGATCTGGAAGCGAACTTCTTCAAGATATTTTGAATGGTAAAGACAGGTCATGCAGCGAACAACTTCATAATATCCCCCGTCAGTTGTCACACGCTCTGTTTTATATCGCTTTAAATCAGAATCGATGTACATCATCACATCCTGGACCTTTTTTGTCGAAATCGCCAGTTGGACGCTAGTATTCAAAGACTGATAGAAGCGTTTCTTAATACCAACCTTATAAAACACGAGACCCATACACCATATAACAAGGAGAACTGGTAACAAAATGGTCAGAACTTCTTTTTCGAAAATCGTCCAATCATAATACCAGATTAGAAAAAGAATGCTTACCGAAAAAAGGATGCCAGCTAAAAAAGTCTGTGGTCGATAATCGCGAAAGTCTTTTTCTGCTGTAGCAAGTTCCGCTTTCAGCCATTCCAATTCATATAAATCAAAGCGCTGAAGCTCTTTTTGTTGCCAGGCTGCGTCTCTCATCCATCCTTCTGAACGCTTATGATGCAAAAAACCTTTAAAAAAATTATGTAGATGTGAATTCGTCTCCATCTTCCGCTCAATCGTTTGCCTGAAGGCACGATCATATTGCCGAGCAATCGCGCTCATACCTTGAGCAATGATGAGAAGGATAAGCAATAATAAGAAAAGCTGTCCCCACGGATTATCTGAGAAAACAGATTGTATACCATCAACCACGGGAGAAAGCTCTGATTTAAGATTGATGCCTACAGCACGAAATAGTTCTGCCAAAGTCCCTTTCCAATCGTCCAACTTGAAAGCCTCCCAACTCTCCATACTATTTCTATCATATCACCTTTACGTTGCTTTAGCTTGCATTTTTTAACAATGAGCATTACTCATTCGGAGGTTTGATTAACCAGTTTGTTGTCACATACACGGGGAGATTCGTTAATTTAACCTGAATTATTTCAGACCGCTCATAAAACCCACGGTCAATCTTAAACGTCAATCGATCTTCTTCATCCCCAAGTAATCTCAAGTGACGTTTCTCATTCCTCTCATTGACGGCTTCTATCAAGATCTGATCTTTATACAACAAATTTAAGGAAAGACCTTCCGTAGCAATTTGATTCACTAGTAAGTGAAATGTAACTCCATGATCATCATAATAGAGAGTCTCCTTAACAATTTCAGCACCATACATCGTAGTGATAGGTTCATCTACTCGATACGTGTAAGTCGATTCTTTAATCTGCTTATAAATTTCATATTGATTCGGATCAACTTCGAAAATGATTTCTTTTAAAGATGCGCCAATCAGCCCATAGAATTGGATGGCTTCGGGTAGCTCGGTTCCACTTGGAAAAGATACTGAGTATTGACCGCTGATCTCTTCTACTATTAGCGGCGCTATCTCTTTTTCATTGGTTGAGATCTTCAAATCCATTTCAACGATTTTTGAAAGAGGAGAATTGATATTTAGTATGAGACGACTATCAGAGGGCGTCTTCTCCCATTGAGAAACAGTTACAATTGTTTCTACAAATTTCTTTGTTTCATTTATTTGTCTTGTGATCTTTTCTTCCTTTTCGTACTCATAAGACACAGGCACTTCAACGGTAGCATATCGCTTTCCACTTACAATTGCTTTTAGTGCTCCATTCCATTTTTGAAGAGGCTCGTTTGTCTCAGAATGAGTAAAAGCTTGAAACGTTCCCTTCATATAATAGTCATCTTCAAACAGTACACCTTCACCTGTTTCAACGAGTTCCAATACAGATGCTTTACCCGAACCATCTTCCATCTCAAGTTGATCAATTTTAGGGAGATCTTCTCTATCTCTTGTTATGACAAACTTACTATCCGACACATCAACATGATAGAAAACAAAGACATTGGGTCGAGAGTACCAGAAGCTATCCACGTTTATTTTAAAATCTTTTGGTAGTGAAGGACCTTCATATGCTTGATAATCTCCTGACTTTATTGCTAGTTTAAGTCCAGGAGTGATGCTTTTAAAGTAAGGGACGATATCATCAGCCTTTTCCACAGTTAAAACGTCATCGGAAATCTTCTTTTCCTTTCCGATAAATGTAAACGTGATAAAAGCTGCTCCTAAAAGAACAATGAGCATAAACCATTTACGCTTCCCCATCATCAGCTCACTCATTTCCAGTGAATCGTTCGTTACTCTTTCGCTAAATGGATTGGTGTTTCCTTTTATGAAGTTGGCTTTATAAATAATAGGGTTGAAGTAAAAAAGAAGGAAATGAATAATTGAAGAAAATAGAGGGTAAAAAGAACAAAATAAAAAACCCTTATCATATAAGGATTTAAATGGTGGCCCCGAGAGGAATCGAACCTCCGACCTGCGGTTTAGGAAACCGTTGCTCTATCCCCTGAGCTACGGGGCCGAATGAATAACATTATACATGAAAATACATAAAAGCAAAAGCATCGTGCAACATAATCATCGCGTGATCAAGTGATCACGCGACTGCCGTTCATTTCCCCAATTCGTTATTCTGTGACCCAGCTTTTCATATAATTCTCATCTTCATATTGCTGAACGTGTTCAATGACCTTAAGTGGTCGGAATGTATCGATCATCACAGCAAGCTCAAGCGTTTCTTTTTTGCCGATGCTTGCCTCAATTTTTCCTGGATGCGGACCGTGTGGGATACCTGAAGGATGAAGGGTAATCGACGCTTCCTCAATACCTTTCCGGCTCATGAAATTCCCCTCAACGTAGTAAAGCACTTCATCACTATCAACGTTACTATGAAAATAAGGTGCTGGAATGGCGTCTGGATGATAGTCATAGAGCCTTGGCACAAAGGAGCAGACGACAAAATTATGACCTTCAAAGGTTTGATGCACTGGTGGCGGCTGATGCACTCGCCCTGTAATCGGCTCAAAATCGTTGATATTAAACTTCCATGGATAAAGGTAGCCATCCCAGCCGACAACATCAAGCGGATGATGATCGAACATATGGCGGTGCAACCCCCCACGTGTTTTCGTTACTACTTCAAACGATCCTTTTTTATCAAAAGATAGAAGACGATCTGGCCCGTTGAAATCTCGTTCACAGAATGGACTGTGTTCCATCAGCTGTCCATATTCGTTTCGATATCTCCTCGGAGTCGTAATGGCACTGTTTGCTTCTAAAACCAACCAGCGATTATCCTCCCCTTCTGGAATAACGCGGTAAATGGTTCCAATTGGCATGACAATATAGTCGCCAGCTTCATAATAGACTTCCCCAAACATCGTCTCGATTTTCCCTGAACCGTGATGGATAAAGAAAAGCTCATCTCCATCCCCATTGCGATAAAAGTAATTCATTGTCTTCGTAGGATTCACGATCCCGAGAATCACATCTTCATTCCCTAGGAAATAACATCGATCGACAACCGCATCACCTTTTTTGTCGCACTGTGCTGTTCGGAAATGACGATGGCGAAGGGCGCTTTCTGTCTCATACTCTGGTGCTATATTCTTTAGAAAGGTCGCATCTGTCACCGCTGTTGGAAAATGGTGATGATACAAGATCGATTGAATACCCGAAAATCCTTTCGTTCCCATCACTTGTTCCCTGTATAAGGAACCATCTTCTTTTTTAAACGTTGTATGTCGTTTAGAAGGAACCTCTCCCATTTTTCGATAGTAAACCATACTCTTCCTCCTCCCCCACGACATTTGAAAGCGTGCCAAGGTTCGTAATAGCTAAATCAACTTTATCGCCGGACTGTAGAAAGATACGATCTGTCTGTTCAAGAATACACCCGCTTCCCACCGTGCCTGAACCGAGTACTTCTCCAGGATATAAAGTAACATTGCGGGAGGCCTGTTCAATGATCTCACCAAAGGAATAGTACATATCTTTCGCATTTCCCAAGGAATAACGCTCGCCATTTACGAATGCCTCCATTTGTAAATCAAGCTTCCCATGTTCCATAGGAAGCTCATCAATCGTTACTAGAAAGGGACCGAAGGAAGTAGCAAAATCCTTTCCTTTCGCTGGACCTAGGCCGACTTTCATTTCTTGTGCTTGAAGATCACGCGCACTCCAGTCATTCATAATCATAAAACCGAAAATGTAGTCTTTCGCCTGATTTGCTTTTATGTTGCGCCCTTCTTTTCCAATGACGCATGCAATTTCTAATTCATAGTCTAGCTTTTCACATGCTTTAGGTCGTAGAATTACATCCCCTGGTCCTTTGACCGCAAGATGATTTGAAAAATAGAAGACCGGAAGCTCATACCATTCTTGCACAACACCAAGCCCTCTTTTCCCTCGTGCAGTGACCACGTGTTCTTCAAAGGCATAAAAATCTCGGATGCTCAGTGGACGCGGAAGAGGCGCATATAGAGTAACGTTTTCGAGTTCATAATCACCATTTATACATGCTTCAATAAGCGGTTGATAACGCGGGTAGTCGACAATGATCCTCATGAGATCTTCTGGAATAACACCATTAGAAGCCTCATGTAATCCGATAATACGCGAGTCCTTATAAATACCAGCTTGTCTTCTACCCTCTACTTCGAAAGTAACGAACTTCAACGGCCTCAGCTCTTTCCATCAGGAGATGTTTTTCGTCTCAATGTAAATGTATCTGTTATAGATCTCGTATACTCCTGACCCGCTAAACGCCCAACTGGTTGGAGCATCTCCGTATCTATCTTGCCATCTTTATATAACTCATCACGCACGTGAACCATCACAACTTTTCCGATAACGAGACTACCTGAGCCTTCATGATCACCAAACTCAACGATTTGATCAAGAACACATTCGAGCTGAACGTCACTCTCCTTCACTCTAGGAGGACGAATTAGCTCACTTTCTACTTTTGTAAGTCCAGCCTCCAGAAATTCATCCTTACCTTTTGGAAAAGGCGTAGCACACTCATTCATTTGTTCAGCAATTTTCTCACCAACGATATTGATCACAAACTCCTTTGATTCTTCAATGTTTAAGAGCGTATCTTTCTTATCTCCTGCACCAGCCTTTCGCATCGGAGAAAAGCAAACCATCATAGGAACCGCACATATCCCTGTAAAAAAGCTAAAAGGAGCAAGATTCGTCTCACCGCTCTTATCTATACTGGATACAAAAGCAATCGGCCGGGGGAGAATAGATCCAATCAATAATTTATAGGAATCTTTCCATGCTAACGTATTCGGTTGAACTTTCATGATAAAGGCAACTCCTTCTTAAAGCAGATTGAAGATAATCTTCTATAAGTTGCCTCTTCGTTCCTGCTCTCGTTCAATCGCTTGGAACAACGCTTTGAAGTTTCCTTCTCCAAATCCTTTCGCACCCTTACGCTGAATAACTTCAATAAATAACGTTGGTCGATCGACAACAGGTTTTGTGAAAATTTGAAGTAAGTACCCTTCGTCATCACGGTCCACTAAAATTTTTAACTCGCGTAGTTTGCTTATCTCTTCATCAATCTCACCTACTCGCTCAGTAAGCGCATCATAATAATCATCTGGTGTTTCAAGAAACTCAACTCCACCCTCACGAAGTTTTGCAACTGTATCAACAATATCATTCGTCAGGACAGCAATATGCTGCACACCAGGACCATTGTAATAATCGAGGTATTCTTGAATTTGTGATTTACGTTTCCCATTTGCAGGCTCATTGATCGGGAATTTAATGCGTCCCCCATTGTGCATCACTTTCGACATTAACGCAGAGTACTCTGTGCTAATGTCTTCATCATCGAAATGAATCATTTGCTTAAAGCCCATCACATTCTCATAGTAAGAAACCCACTCTTCCATTGATTCCACGTTCCCAACGCAGTGGTCGATACCAAGTAACCCCGTTTCCTTTGAAGGGATTTTCCCTTCAAACTTCTTAAACCCAGGAAGAAAAAGCCCGGAGTAGTTTTTTCGTTCAACTAATGTATGAATGGTATCACCATAAGTACCAATAACCGCCATCTTCACTACGCCATGCTCATCTTTATATTCTTTCGGTGGACTTAGTTCAATCGCTCCTCGCTCAGCAGCTTCTTTGTAAGCGTTATCAATATTCTCTACAGTAAGAGCGATATCCTTAACGCCATCTCCGTGCAATTTGACAAACTCCGCAATTGGGTGATCATTCGACAGTGCACCTGATAAAACAAGACGAATGTTATTTTGCTGCAGCACATAAGATACTTTTTCACGATCCCCTGTTTCAAGCCCTGAATAAGCTACCGGCGTAAATCCAAACGCCTTACAAAAATAGTGACTAGCCTGTTTCGCATTTCCAACATAAATCTCCAAATAATCCACATCACGCACCGGGAAAAAATCAGCCGTTTCCTGTTGATTTTGATTCATCATTTGCTCCTGCACAATCATCCCTCCAAATATAGTTTGTCACTCAGCTTAAACGTATAGTTTTTTTCCAAACATTTCAAGAACATATGCTAAAGCCATAACGCAGTAAATGAAAAGCGAAGACGAGCGTTTAGAAACGGCGCCTTCTCTATATCGTGGAAATAAATGCAGTTTTCGCGGGAAAACTAAAATATCGCAGAATTCGCTTACACCACAGCTCATTTCGCTTTTTTCTCAAAATAACTAGACATCGGATAGATCGTCACGCTTTGAAAAACAAGAGATAGCAACACAGCCCCAAACGTGAGAGAGATAAGTGTACTATCTCCTGAACCATACTCAGATTCCAAACTTAGAAGAAGTGCAACCGACATCGTTCCCCGTATGCCGGACCAGGTAACAAGCGAAATGTCTTTCCAATTAAATTCATTACGCCAGGCTGTAAATGATTTAATAATACCTGCAAGCACAAGGAAACGAACAACTACAGATGCGAGAAAGATCAATCCTGCAAATACCCAGTAGTTAAAATCAAGATAGTTTGTTGATTCAATCCCTATTAATAAAAAAATCAATGCGAGAATACTTGGCTCAACAACTTCCCAGAAGCTGTTAAGGTATTCTCTATAGTGTGATTCTTTAATAAAGCCATCAAGTTCATATGAAAGCATGATTCCAGCTGCAACGACGGAGAGAACTCCTGACACACCAAGATTTTCTGCTACATAAAAACTTCCATAAGCGAGCACGATACTTAGCATCACCTGATATTGTCGCTGGTGTGTAAAAGAAATGGCTCGACAGACAATCCAACTAAATATCGCTCCGATCGCAATTCCTCCAATTGACACAAGAGCAAAGTCATAAATAAACGAGCTAATAGAAAAGCTCTCATCACCAAGATACATGCCAGCGAACACTGTAAAAAGAACGATACTCGTTCCATCGTTCACCATCGATTCACCTTCGACCACATCTGCTATCTTTGGATCTTTTGAAGCCTGCTTTAAAATCGAGACCACAGAGACGGGATCAGTAGGTGTAAGAATAGAAGCAATTAATAAAGCCCCAACAAATGATAATGAAAGGAACGGCCCGCTCATAATAAATAATAAACTACCGAGGAGGAGAGCACTCAATAGTAATCCCAGCGTGCTTAATGCGGCAATAATACCCGCGTGCTTTTTTAGATGAGCAAACGGAAACTGATACGCAGAAATAAAAAGAAGAGCAGGTAGAAACCATTCAAAGATAATGTCTTTCGTTATATGTACGGAGCTGAAGAACGGAAGAAAAGAAAGTCCTATTCCTAAACCTAATAAGACCAGTGGTGCAGGGAAGTTTTTTTGCTTTTTATCAATCGTATAAACTAAATAACCGATGAACAGTAAAATTAAGATCTGATTAGAATCCATGATTTCACTCCTTTGTATTAGTGTCATTCCCTACTCCATTTAGGCTTCAAACAGGCAGGCTTTATTTACCTCTAACTTGCTTCCTTTAACCCTGTCAACAGTTCGTGGTGTATGCTACAATAATCTTTGTCTATTCAAAGATAAGCAAGGTCTGCTATAGGAAACGACGGAGGAGGATACGTATGAACCAGACCCCATTTATTGCCGTCGAAGGCCCCATCGGAGTTGGAAAGACCTCCCTATCTCGAGCAATTGCTGCTCATTATCAATTTGAACTTTTTCAAGAAATCGTAGAAGAGAATCCCTTTCTCGGTAAGTTTTACGACAACATTGAAGAGTGGAGCTTCCAAACCGAGATGTTTTTTCTCAGCCATCGATACAAACAGTTAGAGGAAATGGAGAAGCATCATTTATCAAAACAGCTTCCCGTTATTTCCGATTACCACATCTTTAAGAATAAGATATTTGCCCAACAGACACTTAGTGACAAGCACTTTTCTAAATATATGAAGATTTATGACATTCTAACCGAAGGAATGCCCGAACCGAACGTCATTATCTATTTAAATGCTAGCCTTGAAACGCTGCTTAACCGTATTTCACAACGTGGAAGACAGATTGAAAAAAGCATCGATCCCGCTTACCTTGAGCGTCTTTCATCTGACTATGAACGGTTTATGCAAGAATTTGAAGCACATCATCCTGATATTCCTGTGCTCCGTTTCAATGGTGATGAGATGGATTTTGTGTCCAATCAAGATGATTTACACACCATCTTCCAATCCCTCGAAAAAACATTGAAAGAAGGAGACCCTGTTAAATGAATCTCAGAGAAAAATACAACATCCCACAGGATGCCGTCATTACAATCGCTGGTACGGTAGGCGTCGGGAAGTCTACCATTACGAGCTCACTTGCTAACGCCTTACAATTTAGGACTTCTCTTGAAAAAGTAGATAACAATCCATATTTAGAGAAATTCTATAATGACTTCTCACGTTGGAGCTTTCACTTGCAAATTTACTTCCTTGCTGAGCGCTTTAAAGAACAGAAGAGAATGTTTGAATATGGTGGAGGATTTGTTCAGGATCGTTCCATTTATGAAGATACAGGCATCTTTGCAAAAATGCATTATGAAAAAGGAACAATGTCAGCTGTTGACTATGATACTTACACGAATCTGTTTCAGTCTATGGTGATGACGCCTTTCTTCCCCCATCCTGATTTAATGATCTATCTTGAAGGATCATTTGATGATGTCGTTGATCGCATTAAAGAGCGTGGCCGTCCGATGGAGCAGCAAACGCCAACTGCTTATTGGGAAGAAATGTATGAGCGCTATACAAATTGGATTGACAGTTTCAATGCCTGTCCAATTCTCCGCTTAAATATCAATGAGTATGATCTAGTTAACGACCCATCCTCTGTTGAACTTATCTTAAAGCGTATTGAACAGAAATTTCAACAAATCCCTTCTTTAAGTAGATAATCTAAAAAAAGCTATCCGTTGGATAGCTTTTTTCTTATCGTAAAATATGAGTACATAGAAAAAACCGCTGTCGGCGATGACAGCGGTCGAAATATAATCTCCAAATTATATGCGCGTTGGTTATTAATTAGTAAATGGAGGAGGAAGAGGGATTCGAACCCCCGCGGGCGACTAAGCCCCTGTCGGTTTTCAAGACCGATCCCTTCAGCCAGACTTGGGTATTCCTCCGTGTGAAGAAGTTATTAACTAACTGCGACAAGTAATATAATATCATCGTCTTATAATAATGTCAACGATATCTCAAAACTTTTTTAAAAGAATTTGAATTACTTACTTATGTTGATCATTTCAGTTAAACCGCGCCGAAAATCAACACCCCTTACTATACACGATTATATCCTAAAAATAAAGAGCAGAGATGCCTCTGCTCTTTATCATTTTCTATTTAATGATTTCACGACCACCCATGTATGGACGCAGAACTTCAGGAACAATTACAGAGCCATCTTCTTGTTGATAGTTCTCTAAGATTGCAGCAACTGTTCTTCCGATTGCAAGACCAGATCCGTTTAACGTATGAAGGAATTCTGGCTTACCGTTCTTTTCTCGACGGAAGCGAATACCTGCGCGACGTGCCTGGAAGTCTTCAAAGTTACTGCAAGAAGAAATTTCACGATATGTGCCATAGCTTGGAATCCAAACTTCAATATCGTATTTCTTTGCTGCTGTAAATCCAAGATCACCTGTACACATGCTCATCACGCGGTAAGGCAGGTTCAACAGCTGTAGGACTTTCTCTGCGTGGCCAGTCAGCTTTTCAAGTTCATCATAAGAATCTTCAGGCTTAACGAAGCGAACAAGCTCTACTTTGTTAAACTGATGCTGACGAATCAGCCCACGTGTATCACGACCAGCAGAACCAGCTTCAGAACGGAAGCAAGCACTATATGCGGTGTAAGCAAGTGGAAGATCTTCTCCGTCCATAATTTCATCACGATGAAAATTTGTAACAGGAACTTCCGCTGTCGGAATTAAGAAATAGTCTTCTTCCCTAATTTTGAACGCATCTTCTTCAAATTTAGGTAACTGACCAGTCCCAGTCATGCTCTCACGGTTCACAAGGTAAGGAGGCAGAATCTCTTCATAGCCATGCTCTGATTCATGTAAGTCCATCATAAAGTTAATCAATGAACGTTCAAGACGAGCTCCAACACCTTTATAGAATGCGAAGCGACTACCCGTTACTTTTGCAGCACGTTCAAAGTTAATAATATTTAGATCAGTTGCGATATCCCAGTGTGGCTTCGCTTCAAAAGCAAAATCATTTTTCTCTCCCCACGTACGGATTTCGATATTATCGTCTTCCGTCTCACCAACAGGTACACTGTCATGCGGAATGTTTGGAATTTGAAGAAGAATTTGCTCAAGCTCGGTCTCAACATTGCGAAGCTCTTCATCCATTGTTTTAATCTTATCGCCAACTTCACGCATTTCTTTAATAAGGTGATCAGCATCTTTCTTCTCACGTTTAAATGCTGCCACGTTTTTAGAAGCTTCATTCCGCTGTCCTTTTAACTGTTCTGTTTCAGCGATAAGGTCTCTTCTTCGCTGGTCAAGCTCTTCAAAACGATCAAGACCTACTAGATCTTCCCCACGCTTAGATAGCTTTACTTTTACTTCTTCAAAATTCTTACGCAAATACTTTAAATCGATCATGCTTTTTCCTCCTTTTTTAATGAACAATAAACGAGTTAACGGAAGGGATAGTGGTGTAGAGACGTGTATTTAAATACAAAAAAGCCCCCGTCCCCTATAAAGGGACGAGAGCTACCCGCGTTGCCACCCTGATTGCAGACGATTGTCTGCCTCTTAACAGAATAACGGTCTGCTCCGAGAAAGCCTACTTCATTCAGCATTCTACTCAGGGATGGATTCACAGGGTTCAATGATCGATTCGCACCACACATCGACTCTCTTGGCATTGAACATCTATTACTAATTCCCGTCAACGTTTTCGTTTATCATTCGTCTTATGCAGAAAAAGAATTCTCTTCTTCTTGGTACGTAATAATTTACACGAAAAATTACTCTGTTGCAAGTCCTTCTTTCTTAAACTCCAAAACCATATCAATAAACATCTGATGCATGCGATCATCATCTGTTAGTTCTGGATGGAAGGCACACGCAAGAAAACGTCCATGACGTGCAGCTACGATTTTTTCATTAAACGTAGCAAGCACTTCAACATCTTCTCCAACTTCTTCGATATACGGAGCTCGAATGAAGACACCGATAAAGTCATCTTCTAATCCTTTAACAGGTAATGGCGCTTCAAAGCTTTCGCGCTGACGTCCGAATGCATTTCTTTTTGCTTTTACATCCATAACACCAATATGCGATCCGTCTACTCCTTCAATATGCTTTGAAAGCAGAATTAGCCCAGCACATGTACCGAAAATAGGCTTCTCAGCTGCAAAAACTTTAAGTGGCTCTAAAAATCCATATTGATCAATTAATCGACGCATTGTCGTACTCTCTCCACCAGGTAGTACGAGGCCATCTAAATCCTTGAGTTGCTCTACTCGTTTCACAACAATGATTTCTGCTTCTTTTGTTTCAAGTGCTTTCACGTGTTCTCGGATTGCACCTTGCAGTCCAAGGACCCCAACTCTCACCATACTTCTCTCGACTCCTTCTCTTTATCTAAGTAAGAACCCCACCTTATGTTGCACAGGTGGGGGATCAATGTTTTACCAGCCGCGCTCTTGCATACGGTCTGATGGCTTAAGTGAAGAAATTTCAATACCTGGCATTGCGATACCAAGGTTCTTAGAAATATTCGCGATCAATTCATAATCCTGATAGTGAGTTGTTGCTTCCACAATAGCTTTAGCAAATTTCTCAGGATTATCCGATTTGAAAATTCCAGATCCAACGAAGACGCCGTCAGAACCAAGCTCCATCATTAGTGCTGCATCTGCAGGAGTTGCGATGCCACCAGCAGCAAAGTTAACAACCGGAAGACGTCCAAGCTCTTTAATTTGAAGAAGAAGCTCAAATGGCGCCTGAAGGTTTTTCGCTTCAGTCATCAGTTCGTCTTCAGACATGCTTGAAATTTTACGAATTTGGGATTGAATAAGACGCTGATGACGTACAGCTTCAACAACGTTTCCTGTTCCAGGTTCACCTTTCGTACGAAGCATTGCAGCACCTTCACCTACGCGGCGCAGTGCTTCACCAAGGTTACGCGCTCCACATACAAACGGAACAGTGTACTTGCGCTTATCAAGGTGGAATTCTTCGTCAACTGGAGTAAGAACTTCACTTTCATCAATGTAGTCAACGCCCATTGATTCAAGAACGCGTGCTTCTACAATATGACCAATACGGCATTTTGCCATTACTGGAATCGATACGGCATTCACAACATCCTCTACGATTGTAGGATCAGCCATACGCGCTACGCCGCCTGCTGCACGAATATCAGATGGCACTCGTTCTAGTGCCATTACTGCTACTGCACCAGCTTCTTCTGCAATCTTAGCTTGCTCTGCATTGACAACGTCCATAATCACGCCGCCCTTTTGCATTTCAGCCATACCACGTTTTACACGATCTGTACCTGTTTGTTGATTCATCTATATTCCTCCCATATCTATACTTAGAAACGTCTTTGTTACACGACATCTATCAAACGCTTTTATTGTAACATTTTTTCATGACTTGTCCTATCACATGTGCAGTGATTTCATAAAAGATTTAGAAAAATACTCCTCGATGAACGCATCGAAGAGTATTTTTTCCAAGTATACTTGATATTATTAATTAAAACAGACCTTTCACTGCATCTGCTACGCTAGTCCATACACCAGAGAAGAAGCCACCAATCGCTCGCATAGTAAGTGTAAACCAACCTGCTTTTTCAACAGATTCAGTTGCTACAAGAGGTACTGAAGAACCCTTGTCACCTGTTATGTAACCGAAGTCTTCACCGGTTGATTTTAAGACGACTTTTCCAACTTGATCGCCTTCTTTAATTGGTGCAGTTAGTTCTCCATCTTCTGTTAGAAGAGATTGATCGTATTCATAGTTTAGTTTAAATGGTTCTTTCGTATTCTTCACTGTTACTGCATTGAAAGATTCTCCTGCAGCGACCCCAACTTCTTTCTCCTTACCTTTGACAACTTTAACCGTGGAATTACCATCAGCTTTATCACCTTTAGTAACGATTGTTTGGGACTGGAATTGATCAAATCCATAGTTCAGAAGCTTAGCTGTTTCTTCAAAACGAGCTTCATACGAATCAGTTTTCATAACAACAGAAATTAATCGCATATCACCTTGTTTAGCTGTTCCTGTAAAAGCAAATCCAGCAAGGTCTGTAGAGCCGGTCTTGAGACCATCTATGCCTTCTACTTTGTATTTATTAGCATATACAAGTGAAGGAAGAAGCCAGTTCCAGTTCTTCATTGTAATTTCATCATCTGTACCTTCGCGGAATTTCTTTTCTGGAGTACTAGTGGTTTCTATTACTTCAGGAAAATCTTTAAGAAGGTTATAAGCAAGAAGTCCAGTTGAACGAGCGGACATCATGTTCTCTTCATCAGGGTCTCCAGCAGGATGATTACCAAGTAGGTCTTTGTTGTTCAGCCCTGAACTATTAACAAACTTATATTCCTTCATACCCATTTCTTTTGCTTTTGCATTCATCATTTCGACAAACTTCGCTTCTGTTCCAGCAACGTGCTCAGCCAGCGCCATTGTGGCAGCATTTGCAGAATAAATGGCCATTGCTTCATATAATTCCTTAACTGTATACTGTTCACCCACTCGAAGTGGTACGTTTGAAAGAGAACGATTCTGTGATAGCTTTTGGATCGTATCACTTACTGTAACTTTTTCATCCCAACTTATTTCGTTTTTATTAATTGCTTCAAGTACTAAATATTCCGACATCATCTTTGTCATACTTGCAGGTGAGAGCGTTAATTCAGGATTTTTCTGATATAAAATCTTTCCTGAATTTGCATCAATTAAGATTGATGCTTCTGCTTTGATGTCGGGCGCCTCTGCAGCTTCTGCAGTATTGCCTCCACCAAATGTTCCTGCTAGTAATAATACCATCGCCATGGTTACGATCATGGCTTTCAAACCAAGGTTTCTCAACCCCTACACCTCCAAATAAGTCTCACATAACCGCTATTCTATCACACCTAAAATTAAAAAAATAGATAGAGGAAAGTCCCCCTATCTACTTTTCGAACGTATTAAGCTATTTTTGTCACACACCTGTTATAACTTCAGTCTAAAGCACTATTTAAACAGAGTAATTTGGTGCTTCTTTCGTAACCTGAACATCGTGTGGATGACTTTCGCGAAGGCCTGCACCCGTAATTCGAACGAACTGGCTATCTTCACGAAGTGAGTTAAGTGTTCTTGTCCCACAGTAACCCATTCCAGAACGTAAGCCCCCGATTAACTGATGAATTGTATCAGTTAGTGGTCCTTTGTAAGGAACACGTCCTTCAATTCCTTCAGGAACGAGTTTAGACATATTTTCCTGGAAATAACGATCTTTACTTCCCTTTTCCATTGCTCCAATCGAGCCCATTCCACGGTATACCTTAAACTGACGACCCTGATAGATTTCACGTTCGCCTGGACTTTCATCCACACCTGCAAGGATACTACCAAGCATCACTGCGTGTCCACCTGCAGCGAGCGCCTTTACGATATCTCCAGAGAACTTAATGCCACCATCAGCAATAATACTAATACCATGTTTGCGTGCTTCTGTTGCACATTCATACACCGCTGTGATTTGAGGTACACCAACACCAGCAATAACGCGAGTCGTACAAATTGAACCAGGCCCAATTCCTACCTTCACAACATCGGCTCCGGCTTCAATTAACGCTTTAGTCCCCTCAGCAGTTGCGACATTACCTGCGATAATTGGAAGATCAGGGTAGGCACTCTTGATTTCACTCACCTTTGTCATAATGCCTTCTGTATGACCGTGAGCAGAATCTAATACAATAACGTCAACACCAGCCTCCACTAGTTTTTCAACTCGCTTCAGAGCATCTGTTGTATTCCCTACAGCAGCGCCAACTAGAAGACGTCCTCTGCTGTCTTTAGCAGACTGAGGAAACTGAATAACTTTCTCAATATCTTTAATTGTTATAAGACCTTTAAGTGTTCCATCATCATCAACCAACGGAAGCTTTTCAATGCGATGCTTTTGAAGAACTCGCTCAGCCTCTTTTAATGTTGTGCCTACAGGAGCTGTTACAAGATTTTCTTTTGTCATAACGTCTTTAATTTGTATAGAGTAGTCTTCAATAAAACGAAGGTCACGATTAGTAAGGATACCAACGAGCTTGCGTTCCTCATTAACAATCGGAACACCGGAAATACGATACTTGCCCATCAGATGTTCAGCATCGAATACTTGATGTTCTGGTGTGAGAAAGAAAGGATCAGTAATAACACCACTTTCAGATCGTTTAACACGATCAACGTGTTCAGCTTGTTCCTCCATCGACATGCTTTTATGAATAATACCTAATCCACCCTGTCTTGCCATCGAAATAGCCATAGGTGCTTCAGTTACTGTATCCATACCAGCACTAATAATCGGTACATTTAATTCAAGATCTTTCGTTAATTGAGTTTTCACCGATACTTCTCTTGGTAGTACATCGGAAAAAGCTGGTGTTAATAAAACATCATCGAAGGTTAACCCTTCTTTAGCGAATTTTGTTTCCCACATCCCTTTCATCCTCCTCTAATCGAATTGTCCGAAATTTTATTAGTAGCTTATCAATTGGTTAAACTACTGTCAAGAAAGATAGAATAAGTTTGAATAATCAAACATGGAGGGCTCCTATGGGATATTCTGGACATTATCATTCAAACAACTACGCATATCAATCAGCCTCATATGTTCAGCAATATTTAAAGGAATGTTATTCTAACATCGAACTTCCGGATGCCGAACGTAAAAGCTACGATTCCTGTTATCGATTTATGTATTTTATCGAATATGGCGAACGCTATTATCGGCATGCTTCAACTGCTGATGCAGAGCTAAAACCTATCCTTCTTTTTTATGGGATGATTCAACTGTTAAAAGCTTGTCTTATTACAATTGATCCAAATTATCCGGGTGACACACATGTTCTTGCACACGGCGTTACGTCTCGAAAAAGAAAAAAACGCCATTATGCTTTCTTGCAAGATGAAGTAAAAGGTCAAAAAAATGGACTCTTTGAATACTTTTCAAGGAAAATGTTTCATGTGAAACAGGTAGAAGGGGAGAAATATAAAATGGAAGATCTTCTTACCCTTATACCCGAAGTTTGCCCA
Organism: Pseudalkalibacillus hwajinpoensis; assembly: GCF_015234585.1. NCBI lineage: Bacteria > Bacillati > Bacillota > Bacilli > Caryophanales > Guptibacillaceae > Guptibacillus > Guptibacillus hwajinpoensis. Next base: position 5,216 of record NZ_JADFCM010000011.1, on the reverse strand, counting down.
TTATTTGAGAAGCTGACTCGTAAAGTAACGAGCTATAAAATGATTTCTCTTACCTCCACTTCTTTCACTATTCAGGCAAGTATTCTTGATACGTTAAATATGACTGCAGAACGTTTTGAATCCTACCTTCAGCAGCATGGGGATACTTCAATAAAAGTTCTTACTCATAATCGTGATTTCATTACTTTGCAGTTCAAGGAAGACCCCGTCGCAGGTTTACAGAGGCGCCCCTTCCTATATGATAGGAATACTCTTTACCTCCCGGCAGAACGTAGTCAGTACAATCCTATTGCTGAGGTAATGGCTCACTATCTAATTTTATATAACCTCAGTATGATTTGCCGATACGAGACAGAATGGTGGGGAGATCTTTTTCATACTCAGGAGTCATTAGATCTACCTTTTATTCTACAATTTCTTGAAGTAACTTCTGAAAAAATACCGCATTTGCTATATGAGTTTTTAAATAAGAGAGGTAAAAGTTGATCGCAGTACGTTGGTAATGTAAAAAGAGTTGAAACAGGTAGTTCGTATTTATTCGACGAACGTGGTGGACCTAGGTATTCAGCTAGGTCATACACACCGAAAAAACCATACAAAAAAGCGAGAAACCCTCAGGTCTCTCGCTTCTCCTAGTTGCCCAGCAACGTCCTACTCTTGCAGGGGGAGATCCCCCAACTACCATCGGCGCTCGAGCTTAACTTCCGTGTTCTCATACGGGGCGCGATAAGCGGCGAACTTCGCCAGCTGCGCGATGCCAGATCCTCATGGATCTCACGAATATCCACTCCGGTCTGACATCACTTGCTTCCTCGAATTTCTTGCTTCTCCCACCCCTACGAAGCTTTCGAAGAAGTTTTTGATTGTCTTTCCTGCAGCTTTTTCTCTTACGAGCTTTCAACATTTTTTGAATACAAAAAAGTGAGAAACCCTCAGGTCTCTCGCTTCTCTTATGTTGCCCAGCGACGTCCTACTCTTGCAGGGGGAGATCCCCCAACTACCATCGGCGCTGAAGAGCTTAACTTCCGTGTTCGGCATGGGAACGGGTGTGACCTCTTCGCCATCATCACTAGACTAACAGGATGTTAGCCGTTCGGTGTTCACCACAGGACGTGGTGGCACTTAATCGAACTTCCTTATTTCAGGTGTTCCCTGAAAACTAGATAGCACGCACAACGTTTTCCAATTTAATCGGTTAAGCCCTCGATCGATTAGTATTCGTCAGCTCCACGTGTTGCCACGCTTCCACCCCGAACCTATCTACCTCATCATCTCTAAGGGATCTTACCAGCTTAATGCTGTGGGAAATCTCATCTCGAGGGGGGCTTCATGCTTAGATGCTTTCAGCACTTATCCCTTCCACACGTAGCTACCCAGCTATGCTCCTGGCGGAACAACTGGTACACCAGCGGTGTGTCCATCCCGGTCCTCTCGTACTAAGGACAGCTCCTCTCAAATTTCCTGCGCCCGCGACGGATAGGGACCGAACTGTCTCACGACGTTCTGAACCCAGCTCGCGTACCGCTTTAATGGGCGAACAGCCCAACCCTTGGGACCTACTTCAGCCCCAGGATGCGATGAGCCGACATCGAGGTGCCAAACCTCCCCGTCGATGTGGACTCTTGGGGGAGATAAGCCTGTTATCCCCAGGGTAGCTTTTATCCGTTGAGCGATGGCCCTTCCATGCGGAACCACCGGATCACTAAGCCCGACTTTCGTCCCTGCTCGACTTGTAGGTCTCGCAGTCAAGCTCCCTTGTGCCTTTACACTCTGCGAATGATTTCCAACCATTCTGAGGGAACCTTTGGGCGCCTCCGTTACACTTTAGGAGGCGACCGCCCCAGTCAAACTGCCCACCTGACACTGTCTCCGCACCGGATCACGGTGCTGGGTTAGAATGTCAGTACAGCCAGGGTAGTATCCCACCGACGCCTCCATCGAACCTGGCGGTCCGACTTCTATGGCTCCTACCTATCCTGTACAAGCTGTACCAAAATCCAATATCAGGCTACAGTAAAGCTCCATGGGGTCTTTCCGTCCTGTCGCGGGTAACCTGCATCTTCACAGGTACTATAATTTCACCGGGTCTCTCGTTGAGACAGTATCCAAGTCGTTGCACCTTTCGTGCGGGTCGGAACTTACCCGACAAGGAATTTCGCTACCTTAGGACCGTTATAGTTACGGCCGCCGTTTACTGGGGCTTCGATTCAGAGCTTCTCCCGTAAGGGATAACCCCTCCTCTTAACCTTCCAGCACCGGGCAGGTGTCAGCCCCTATACTTCGCCTTACGGCTTTGCAGAGACCTGTGTTTTTGCTAAACAGTCGCTTGGATCTTTTCACTGCGGCTCCCCTGGGCTATAAACCCGAGGAAGCACCCCTTCTCCCGAAGTTACGGGGTCATTTTGCCGAGTTCCTTAACGAGAGTTCTCCCGATCGTCTTAGGATTCTCTCCTCGCCTACCTGTGTCGGTTTGCGGTACGGGCACCTTTTTCCTCACTAGAGGCTTTTCTTGGCAGCGTAGAATCAAGGACTTCGGTACTAAATTTCCCTCGCCATCACGACTCAGCCTTCACGGTGAACGGATTTGCCTATTCACCAGCCTAATCGCTTGGACGCGCATTTCCAGCAGCGCGCTCTCCCTATCTTTCTGCGTCCCCCCGTCGTTCAAACGGAAAGGAGGTGGTACAGGAATATCAACCTGTTATCCATCGCCTACGCCTTTCGGCCTCGGCTTAGGTCCCGACTAACCCTGAGCGGACGAGCCTTCCTCAGGAAACCTTGGGCTTTCGACGGACAAGATTCTCACTTGTCTTTCGCTACTCATACCGGCATTCTCACTTCTAAGCGCTCCACCAGTCCTTTCGGTCTGACTTCACAGCCCTTAGAACGCTCTCCTACCATTGTCGTAAGACAATCCACAGCTTCGGTGATACGTTTAGCCCCGGTACATTTTCGGCGCAGCGTCACTCGACCAGTGAGCTATTACGCACTCTTTAAATGATGGCTGCTTCTAAGCCAACATCCTGGTTGTCTAAGCAACGCCACATCCTTTTCCACTTAACGTATACTTTGGGACCTTAGCTGGTGGTCTGGGCTGTTTCCCTCTCGACTACGGATCTTATCACTCGCAGTCTGACTCCCGCGGATAAATCGTTGGCATTCGGAGTTTGACTGGATTCGGTAATCCGGTAAGGACCCCTAGTCCAATCAGTGCTCTACCTCCAAGATTCTTGCCGCGAGGCTAGCCCTAAAGCTATTTCGGAGAGAACCAGCTATCTCCAGGTTCGATTGGCATTTCACCGCTACCCACACCTCATCCCCGCATTTTTCAACATGCGTGGGTTCGGGCCTCCATTCAGTGTTACCTGAACTTCACCCTGGACATGGGTAGATCACCTGGTTTCGGGTCTACGACCACGTACTATTTCGCCCTATTCAGACTCGCTTTCGCTGCGGCTCCGCCTTCTCAGCTTAACCTTGCACGGGATCGTAACTCGCCGGTTCATTCTACAAAAGGCACGCTGTCACCCATTAACGGGCTCCAACTAGTTGTAGGCACACGGTTTCAGGTTCTTTTTCACTCCCCTTCCGGGGTGCTTTTCACCTTTCCCTCACGGTACTGGTTCACTATCGGTCACTAGAGAGTATTTAGCCTTGGGAGATGGTCCTCCCGGATTCCGACGGGGTTTCACGTGTCCCGCCGTACTCAGGATCCGTCTCGGAGGGCATCGGATTTTGACTACAGGATTGTTACCTTCTCTGATGGACCTTTCCAGGTCGCTTCGTCTATCCGTGCCTTTGTAACTCCAAAGAGACGTCCTACAACCCCAGAGGGCAAGCCCTCTGGTTTGGGCTGATTCCGTTTCGCTCGCCGCTACTCAGGAAATCGCGTTTGCTTTCTCTTCCTCCGGGTAATGAGATGTTTCAGTTCCCCGGGTCTGCCTTCCATTCCCTATGTATTCAGAAATGGATACCATCCTATTAAAGATGGTGGGTTCCCCCATTCGGAAATCTCCGGATCAAAGCGTACTTACAGCTCCCCGAAGCATATCGGTGTTCGTCCCGTCCTTCTTAGGCTTCTAGTGCCAAGGCATCCACCGTGCGCCCTTAGTAGCTTAACCTTCGATTTGTGTGGCGTAAGCCATCACGCATCAGTTATTACTAAGTTATTGCATAAAAATAATTATTGGATGTCGTTGTTTGTGCTATCTAGTTTTCAAGGAACAAGGCTACTACTTGAATCCGCCTAAGCTTCATCACTTCACCTATTTTGAAAGAATAAATCATTCTTTCAAAACTAAACGAAACGCTCATGTAAGGTTGGTAACGTAAGTTACCTTCGTAATTCTCCATAGAAAGGAGGTGATCCAGCCGCACCTTCCGATACGGCTACCTTGTTACGACTTCACCCCAATCATTTGTCCCACCTTCGGCGGCTGGCTCCATAAAGGTTACCCCACCGACTTCGGGTGTTACAAACTCTCGTGGTGTGACGGGCGGTGTGTACAAGGCCCGGGAACGTATTCACCGCGGCATGCTGATCCGCGATTACTAGCAATTCCGGCTTCATGCAGGCGAGTTGCAGCCTGCAATCCGAACTGAGAACGGCTTTATGGGATTCGCTTCACCTCGCGGTGTTGCTGCCCTTTGTACCGTCCATTGTAGCACGTGTGTAGCCCAGGTCATAAGGGGCATGATGATTTGACGTCATCCCCACCTTCCTCCGGTTTGTCACCGGCAGTCACCTTAGAGTGCCCAACTAAATGCTGGCAACTAAGATCAAGGGTTGCGCTCGTTGCGGGACTTAACCCAACATCTCACGACACGAGCTGACGACAACCATGCACCACCTGTCACTCTGTCCCCCGAAGGGGAACGTCCTGTCTCCAGGATTGTCAGAGGATGTCAAGACCTGGTAAGGTTCTTCGCGTTGCTTCGAATTAAACCACATGCTCCACTGCTTGTGCGGGCCCCCGTCAATTCCTTTGAGTTTCAACCTTGCGGTCGTACTCCCCAGGCGGAGTGCTTAATGTGGTTAACTTCAGCACTGAGGGTGGAACCCCCCAACACCTAGCACTCATCGTTTACGGCGTGGACTACCAGGGTATCTAATCCTGTTTGCTCCCCACGCTTTCGCGCCTCAGCGTCAGTTACAGACCAGAGAGCCGCCTTCGCCACTGGTGTTCCTCCACATATCTACGCATTTCACCCGCTAC